>JAOZUJ010000151.1 GCA_029938745.1 Candidatus Moraniibacteriota bacterium | reverse complement strand
CATTTTGTGTCCATAGACCTAATCCTGTTGTTGGTTGGTCTCCTGCTTCGTTTAGTGTTTTTACGTATTGAGGGGTGTAACCATGTTCTGTACCGCCTGTTCCTAATTGACCATATTGATTTTGTCCCCAACACATCATGCGTCCATCTGATTTTTTCGCACAAAAATAATGATTATTAGAAATACCTGCTGCTGCAATGTCCTGCACATCTTGAAGTCCATCTACTTCTAATGGCATATGCTGATCTGTTGTATTTCCATTTCCTACTTGGCCTTCTGCGTTGTCTCCCCAACAACTAACTATTCCATTTGTATGAAGAGCGCATGCTGTAACTTCTGAATATCTACTTGTTGTATTATATGCACTACCACCTGCAACAACCTTTGACACATTTGTCAGACCTGGATCAACTGGTGATGTCGCATTTGTCGTAGTTCCATCACCAACTTGACCTTGGTTATTTTTACCAAAAACTCGTATTGTACCATCTTGTAATGTTACATACATTGTCGAACCGCGACCACCAGCTGATGTTACATCGACTGCCGTTGTAATTCCTGCAACCTGCGTAGGTGCATTTCTTTGTGTTGTGTCACCTTGACCTAATTGACCGTAACCATTATATCCCCAACACCACACTGTGCCATCTGTTTTTACTGCACATCTCGTACCCCAACCAGTATAACTACCCTCTGCAACCATCTTTGATACATCAGTAATACTAGTTTGTGTTGGGATTAATCTATTTGTTGTTGTTCCATCTCCAAGTTGTCCAGTACTATTTCGTCCCCAACACCATGTTGTCCCATCTGCTTTTGTTGCACAAAATGAACCATATCTCGAACCGCCCCCAAAGACATTATTTGCTCCTGAAAATACTAATACTGGACTATTTACCTGTGTCGTTGTGCCATCTCCCACTTGACCATCAGCATTATGTCCCCAGCAATATATATCTCCCGCAGTACTGAGTGCACATGATGTTGCATGTGTATACATACTTCCATGTGTTGTTTCTATTTTTGTAATATTTTCTAATGTACCAACTCGTGTTGGTACATGTGCATGTGCCGTTGTTCCATTTCCTAATTGACCCTGCGTATTATATCCCCAACCATATACCTGACCATTTTCCAAAAGAGCTAAATTAAATGGAAAATCCGAAATCACACTATCTACATCTCCTGGCAGTGAAACAGTTACCGGTAATAATTTATCTCCTGCCGTTGTTCCTGTTCCTACTTCACCTTCTGTATCCTTACCCCAACATTGAACTGTCTTATCTTCCATCACAACACATGTTGAATAATTTGAACGACGTCCTTCCCACAACTTATCAACCTGATTAATTGTTGTCGTGCCAGATGATGCAATATCAACACACACAGGATCTCCGTTTGTATCAAAACCTCTAAGAGCTTCACCGATTGCACATTGTGTTGTTGTATTTGTTGCTAATATGTTTCCTGATGTGAATATGTCTCCTCCTATTACTGAAAGTTTGTGTAGCGGGTTTGTTGTTCCGAGTCCTAAGTTTCCACTTTCTGTAAGTGTTAAAGTTTGAGTTCCATTGAGAGATATTGCAAAGTTATTGTCTACTTGTTCTCTGAGAGTCCATAGATTTGCATTTGCTCCACTATCTGCTAGTTGTAATATATTTGAATTTATTGTTCCATTGACATCTAACGCTGCCTGAGGAGTTGTTGTTCCTATTCCTACGTTACCTGTGTTGTAATAAATGTCTGATCCA
>JAOZUJ010000150.1 GCA_029938745.1 Candidatus Moraniibacteriota bacterium | reverse complement strand
ATGGTACTCGAAATGCCACACCGCTTGCACAATGAGCCACGACTTATGGGATTTTTTCAATGTAATGTGCCGAGTGAGATTGGTCCGATGCGTAGTGGACGTGTAGATCATATGGCAGTTGCTGATTCGATGGGAGCTGTGTTTACCACGTGGGGCAAGTCGATTGTGGCTGCAGCAGCAATGAATAAAAATTTGGTTGATAATATAGAAGTTGGAAGTGGCACAACGTCTGAGGATGGAACGCGTGCAGGGTATATTGATCCAGATATTCATTTTTATAGTGCTAATTCTGCATACGCTGATTTGAACGGTGTAATCAAAATGTCAAAAGAAAAGGGGTATAGTAGTGAAAATCTTTTTGAAGGATTTAGACATCAAGGAGAAATTGCAATGGAAAATCGCCCAGAACATGGGACTGTTGATGTGAAGTTTGACACAAGTCAACATCGTATTAAATATGAGTATGATAAAGAAACAAATTCATATAAAAGATTTCATAAAGGTGAGCCAAGTATTGATATGGCAAGTGGGCAGCAATATGCACCAAAAAATATTATAGGTATTGTTGCGAAGCGTGATGCATGGCTTGCTGAAAAAGACTACACAGCTGAAGGATTACTTGATCCATGGAGTGGTGTGCCACAAGAAAAAATAGAAAGTAACCAATATCCAAATATGCAATTAGGTGATCCATGGTTTGATACTGTGTTTGAGGGTGAAGCAGAATTTTATCTTAATGGTCAAGAAATAGAAGGAATGTGGAAAAGAGAACGAGGACAAAACCAACCGTTTCATTTTTACGATGAAAATGGTCAAGAAATACATTTTGTCCCAGGACAAATTTGGATGCATGTTTTGCCACACGGACAAAAAGTGGGTTATGAAGATGAAGAAGAATATCAAGATAGAATAGAAGATGAAAGTACTCCAAATACAACAACAGCAACACAATAGTAGTCGCAAAACGGCAAAAGGACAAGTTTGGGGGAACTTGTTCTTTTTGATTATATGATATACTTGTAGCATAGGTTTTTGAATATTAAAGAATATCGTTTAGAACGAGTAATATGATCTTATTTTTTTATGGTGAAGAAACATATCAATCTTCACATAGCATACAACAATTGAAAAAAGCATTTTTGAAAAAAAATCCAACAGGTGGTGGATTGATTGTTTTTGATTGTAATGATGAGTGTGATATTGCACAAATTATACAATCTATGGGAGAACAAAATTTATTTTCACCAAAAAAGTTAATTATAATAAAGAATATTTTTGCACAAACAAAAGCACTAGAACAAAAATTATTGATAGAAAAATTAGAAAATGACACGGAAGATATAATTGTATTTTTTGAAGAAAATTCTGTGCGAGCAAATGCAGTATTATTTAAATGGTTGAAAAAAAATGCACAAAAAGTACAAGAAAATAATCCACTAGAAGGATATACATTGGAGCAATGGATTGAAAATGTTGTCAAAGAAAGTGATGCAAAGATTGTGTCAGATGCTACAAAAGAATTGATATTATTTGTCGGAAATGATCTGTGGCAATTATCACAAGAAATTCAGAAGCTTGTGTGTTATGCAGGAGAATCTGATATTACTGTGCAGTGTGTACATGATATTGTACATGGTCGTGTTGATGCAGATATGTTTCAAACAATTGAAGCAGTTGCAGCACAAAATAAAGGTGTTGCACTAACATTATTAAGAAAGCAAATTGCCGCAGGAGACAGTGCTTTTCATGTTTTTAGTATGTAT
>JAOZUJ010000149.1 GCA_029938745.1 Candidatus Moraniibacteriota bacterium | reverse complement strand
CATCTGTCATGTTAGATGATGCTTTGAAGATTTTGACAGATGAAGCAGATGAACTTGGTTGTGAACCATTGTATGATCGTGGAGACATTGAGCATTCTTTTTCATTATGGCGCACAATCGAATATCACACCCCATTTATTTTGGGTGATGGTGTGCATGCATTGTTCCGTGATGCGGGGCATATTTTGGGTAGTGCAATGGTAGAGTGTGAACGTGACGGACGCAAGATCGTTTTTACGGGAGACTTGGGAAATTCACCAGCATTGATATTGCCAGATACAGAAAAAATTCATAATATTAATTATCTTTTGATGGAAAGTGTTTATGGTGATAGAAATCACGAAGGACGTCGTGCACGCACAGAACAACTTGCACAAGCAATTCGTCAAAATCATAGAAAAAAAGGAACGCTACTTATTCCAACATTTGCTTTGCAACGAGCACAAATTTTGCTTTATGAAATCAATAAATTGGTAGAATATGATCGTGTGCCAGAGATGCCTGTTTTTTTTGATGCACCGCTTGCACAGCGCGTGACAGATATTTTCCGTAAATATCAAAAACTATATAATAAAGATGTGCAAAATGAAATTGCACGAGGTGATGACATTTTTGATTTTCCGCGTTTTGTGAGTATAAAAAATGTTTCTGAATCACGATCAATTGAACGGGTAAAAGGTCCAAAAATTATTATTGCAAGTTCTGGCATGTCCAATGGTGGACGAATTCGATTGCATGAAAAAAAGTTATTGGGCAATAAAAATAATACAGTTCTCTTTATTGGCTATCAAGCATTTGGCACACTTGGGAGAGAAATCCAAGAAAAGAAAAAAAAGAAAGTATATATTGACGGAAAGTATGTACGTGTACGTGCACGCATTGAATCAATTCGTGGTTACTCTGGACACAAAGATAGTGATAACCTGATTGCATTTGTAGGGGACAGCGCTGATACACTGGAAAAAGTTTTTGTCACAATGGGAGAGGTGAGCTCAGCACAATTTCTTGCACAAAAATTGAAACAAAAATATCATCTTGATACAGTCGTTCCACGGCAAGATGATATAGAAGAAATTGATTTTTAAGATAAAGATAAAAAGCGCGACCTACGAAATATATTTCGTAGGTCGCTTTGATTGTGCACGCTTTATGCTTTTGTAGTTTTGTTTTTATCACCCGTTTTTGATATGTTGTTTGTATGTGATTTTTGTGTATCTGGTGTTGAGGCAGGTGTCAGTACACGTACATATCCGCTACCATACATTCTTACAACGCCGATGGTTGCAGATCTATCTTCTTGTTTGGTTTGTGGATGCATCACTTTCTCCTTTTTCTGTGATATTTTATTTTTAAACACAAAGCGTACCTTGTTTGTATCAAATTATGCCTCTTTTGTCAAAAAAACTGTGGATAACATTTTGTGTGTGTGATATAATGACAACAAATAAAAAGACCGCTGAAGAATTGAATTTTATTGTCATCTCGAGCGTAACGAAGTGAAGTCGAGAGATCTTAAATCTGTAAGAATACTTTAAAACCGTTAGTTTAGAGATTTCTCCATTTCGCTACGCTACAGTCGAAATGACAAATACTTAGTTTTTCAGTGACCTAAATAAAATAATATTTACGTTTTAAAATATATGGCAAGAACAATTGCGCCACAAAAATTGCAAGAAAGATTGAAAACAAAAAATAAAAAGATCATCTGTGTGGATGTGCGTACAGAGGGTGAGCATGATGCTGTGCGTATTCCAAATACTATTAATATTC
>JAOZUJ010000054.1:2604-6381 GCA_029938745.1 Candidatus Moraniibacteriota bacterium | reverse complement strand
ACTTATGAGTAGTAATTAGTTAGAAATGATATAATAAGAAAAATGACAAGGAAAAAAAATAAAAAGACGCGGGCACAGAAAAAAGAAAAAAGAAAAATATCAAAACATACTTTTTATGTTGCAGGCGTGTCTGATAAACTTTTATTTGGTATTGTCGGTATCTTAACTCTCATCGGTGTTTTGATGATATCATCGGCAGGCATTGTGTATGCTGATGTGCGTTTTGATGATCCATATTTTTTCTTTAAACGACAATTGATTGGTGTGGTCTTGGGATTTATTTCCATGTTCATATTGAGTCAGGTTGATTATCATTTGTATCGGAAATGGTCTTTTGTTATTTTTGGTGTTGCAGCGTTTTTGCTTATGCTCGTTTTGATACCAGGTGTTGGGTCTGGGGCGTATGGCGCAAATCGGTGGCTTGGAATTGGTCAAATATCATTTCAACCATCTGAAGTAATGAAAATTGCGCTCATCTTATATGTTGCAGCGTGGTGTGCCGGAAAAGGAGAAGAAATTATCACAAATGCAAAAGATGGTCTGCTTTCATTCCTGTCAATTGTTGGGTTTGCATGTATTTTGGTATTATTGCAACCAGATGTTGGTACAACAGCAATGCTTGTTTTTATTGCTGTGGGTATATATTTTCTTGCAGGAGGTCGCTTGGTACATATTTTTGCGATTGGAGCAGGCGGACTTGTGGCACTGATTGCTCTTATCGCTGCGGCGCCATATCGCATGGCACGATTTACAGCATTTATTAATCCAGAATCAGATTTGCAAGGCAGCGGGTATCAAGTGCAACAAGCACTCATTGCGATTGGAAGTGGTGGATTACTTGGACTTGGATTGGGACATAGTAAACAAAAAGGTTTGTATTTGCCAGAGCCTGTAGGGGATTCAATTTTTGCAATTATTGCAGAAGAATTAGGTATGATTGGCACAGTTTCAATCATAATTTTATTTATACTTTTTGCATGGCGTGGTATGCGTATCGCAAAGACAGCGCCAGATGTGTTTGGCTCGCTTGTAGCTGGTGGTATTACAATTTGGATTGTTGGTCAGGCAATTATGAATATTGCAGCAATTACAGCATTGATGCCACTGACAGGAATTCCACTTCCTTTTATCAGTTATGGTGGGACATCAGTAATGTTTACGCTGGCATCTGTAGGTATATTACTCAATATTTCTGCACAAGCAAAAAAATAGATTTGAAAAAAACAATGATTACAGTGTATAATAGAAATAACAAAAAAATAAGTAAAATAATAAATTTTTAGTAGTATGAGCAAAAAACGTATTGTGTTAGCTGGTGGTGGTACAGGTGGACATATTTTCCCACTTGTTGCTGTTGCAGAAGCATTGGAACAAAAATATGAAAATGTGGAATTTCTTTATATTGGTACAAAATCACAAATGGGTGATGTGGCTCAAGAAGCGATGGCAGAACTAAATATTCAAACAAAAAATATAGTAACAGGTAAAATGCGAAGATATTTTTCACCACAATATTTTTTAGACTTTTTCCGTATTCCAATTGGGATTATGCAGTCATTGTTCTATTTGCTTAAATTTATGCCAGATGCAGTTTTTTCTAAAGGTGGCTATGCGTCTGTGCCAATTGTGATGGCTGCGTGGATTTATCATATACCAGTGTTAACTCATGATTCTGATGCTGTGCCCGGATGGGCGAATCGTATTTGTGGCAAGTTGTCGCAATATGTTGCATTATCGTATGATCTGAGTACACGATATTTTCGGGGTAATAAAATTGTAATTACAGGTAATCCAATTCGATCTGAAATAACAAATGGTGATCGTACGCGCGGATATGAACGATGGGGATTTACGGAATCACGACCAACAGTTTTAATTGTTGGTGGTAGTCAAGGAGCAAAGGCAATTAATGATGCAGTATTACGATCATTGCCAGAATTAGCAAAAATATCACAAGTGTTGCATATCACAGGCAAAGAACATTATGAAGAATCATTACGTTTAGCAGGTGAGTTTGGTTTTAAATCTGGGAGGCATCGGTATGTTGCAGTCCCATTTCTCAATCGTACAGAAATGGCAGATGCATATGCTGTTGCTGATATTGTCATATCACGCTCAGGTGCAAACTCTATTACAGAAATGGCGGCAACAAAGAAAGTGGTTATTTTTGTACCACTTGCACGAAGTGCAAATAATCATCAATATATGAATGCATATGAAATTGCAAAAATTGGTGGAGCAATGGTACTAGAAGAAACAAATCTTGGCGGAAATATTTTAACAGATAAGGTAACACAGTTATTGCATGACAAGGAATTGCGTACACAATTACAGGAAAAAATTTATGCGTTTTATCATCCAGATGCAGCAGAAAAAATCGCAGATGGTATCATGAAGATGATTGATGAGAAATAGTATTTGGTGTAGGATTTAGGCGATTGGTTGTAATATTATATTTATGCAAAAAATTTTTATTATTGGAATTGGCGGTGCTGGGACGTCGGCATTAGCAATGGTCTATAAAAAACGAGGGTTTGATGTATCTGGGTCTGATGACGGAGACAGTTTTTACATAAAGGAATTATCTGATGTTGACATAGAGATATTTGATAGTTTTGATGAAAATCATATTACAAAAGATATTGATCTTGTTGTACACACAACTGTGATTGGTGATGATAATAGTGAAATGAAAAAATCTAAAGAACTATCTTTGGATATTTTGAGTTATCCAGAAGCAATTGGAAAAATAACAAAAGAATTAAAAACTGTGGCAGTATGTGGTACGCACGGTAAAACTACCACGACAGCACTGACGGCGCATGCTTTCATTACTTCGGGTCTAAAACCAACAGCAATCGTTGGATCAAAAATTACGAAGTGGGAAAGTGGTGCCTATGTTGACAATGGAGAATATTTTATATTGGAAGCAGATGAATATCAAAATAAGTTAGCGCTATATGATCCATATGCGGTAATACTGACAAGTGTTGATTATGATCATCCAGATTTTTTTGCAAATTTTGATGATTATAAAAAAGTATTTAGTGATTTTGTTGTGCGGATTCCACAAAGTGGCATACTTGTCGCGCATGGCGATGACGATGATGTGCGAGACGTTGCACTTTCAGCAAAGTGTCAAGTGTTTTTTTACGGTGAAAGTGAGATGAATAATTGTCGTATTACAAAAAGAGAGATAAATGAAAATGGTCAAATTGTAACAGTGTCATTCAGGGATGCAAATTATAAAATTCAAACGCAACTATTTGGACTGCATAATGCAAAAAATGCTGTTGCAGCATGGCTTGTGAGTTTTTTGATTGGTGGTGATGTTTCCAAAAGTGCAAAAGGCATATCTGAATGTGTGGGGACAGCACGACGATTTGAAAAAAGAGGTACGTTAAATGGGGCAATCCTTATTGATGATTATGCACATCATCCAGAGGAAATTCGTGCGACACTTGAAACTGCAAAAGAGGTTTTCAAAAATAAAAAAATAATAGCAGCATTTCATCCACATACATTTTCACGAACTGAAGCGCTTTTTGATGAGTTTGTAGAAGCTTTGAATATCGCAGATGAAGTAATTGTGCTGGATATTTTTGCAAGTGCACGAGAAACATCAGGTAGTATTACATCACAGGACATTGTCGATAAAATTACTGATGATAAAGCACAAAATATTCATACAATAGAAGATCTGGCGCAGTGGATGCAAGATAATCTATCAGAAAATGATGTATTTCTCACACTCGGCGCCGGAGATATTTATAAAGT
>JAOZUJ010000054.1:0-2504 GCA_029938745.1 Candidatus Moraniibacteriota bacterium | reverse complement strand
AATAATCAGTAATTTAGAAAAGCTTATAAAATTACAATCATGATAAATATACAAGAAAATATTTCTCTTAAAGAATATACAACATTTGATATTGGCGGAAGTGCGCGATATTTTGTAGAGGTAAAAAATCCAGAAGATATTTCTAAGGCACTTACGTTTGCACAAGAAAAAGAATTGAAATATTTTATTCTTGCTGGCGGAAGCAATGTACTTTTTTCAGATGATGGATTTGATGGGCTGGTAATAAAGATTGATATTGATGATATAAATATAGATGGTGAGACGGTGACATGTGGTAGTGGTGTTGTATTATTGGATTTTTTGAATATTCTTGCAGAAAGTAGTCTCTCTGGTGGAGAAAGTCTTGCAGGGATTCCTGGTACAGTTGGTGGTGGTGTGCGAGGAAATGCAGGAGCATTTGGATTAGAAATGAAAGATATTGTGACACAAATACATGTGTTAAATGTTGAAACAGGAGAAAATGAAACTTTTGATAATACACAGTGTGATTTTGAATACCGTAATAGTATATTCAAAAAAAATGTACAGTACATCATTATTAGAATTGTATTTCAATTTGTGTCTGGTGATAAAAAACAAATACAAAATGTAATGCAGGAAATTATTGCAAAAAGAAATACAAAGCAAATGCAAGATATTAAAAGTGCGGGGTCATTTTTTGTAAATCCAACAGTTGATGAAAAAGTGCAAAAAATGTTTGAGCAGGATACTGGTAAAAAATCACATGACGGGCGTGTTCCTGCTGGATGGTTGTTGGACGGATGTGGTATTTTTCAAAAACGTATCGGAGATATACAAGCAGGTGTTGAGCATGCAAATTATTTTATTAATATGGGAGAGGGCACAGCAGAGCAAGTAATACAATTATCAGCGGTTGCAAAAACTCGCGTTCGAGATGAATTTGATGTACACTTAAGGGAGGAAGTAGTGCTAGCTGGCTTTTAATAACTATTAACATCTTAATAACCAGTAAGCAACAAAGGAAATAATATTGTGTAATTCGTAATAATAAAAGCGCATATGAATGTAGAATATTATCACAAGAATATTGATCCACTCAGTGATGCAACACGAGAGTATATTGAAGAAAAATTAGAATCAATTGGAAAATTAACTGAAATTCGAGATGTACGTGTAGAAGTAAGTCAAAGAAAAGATGGTGAGTTTTATCTGAATGTTTCATTACGCTCTACAAATGGCGAAGAGTATCGTGCAGAAGAAAAAAGTGAGAGCATACAAGCAAATATTGATATTATTCAAGAGGAAATCAAGCGACAAGTACGCAGTGATACGGAGCGAGCGCGTGACTTATCAAGGCGAGGTGGACGTTCAATTAAGAAAAAAATGACAGTTGATGAGGATGCACGATTTTAATGCACTTCATTAACATAAATTAGTAAGATCTGATTTTTGGTACATAAAAATTGGATCTTTTCTAAATTTTGTGTATGGTTGACTCATATGGTCATTTCCTATATAGTGGAAGCATACTAGAAAAAGACATACGTGATTCGTGTGTTTTTAATTCGTAAAAAAATATTATGTCACGATTAGTTACAAAAGAAGGATTAGAAAAATTGACACAAGAATTTGATGAACGTACAACGATGACGCGTCAGGAGATCGCAAAATCGATTAAAGAAGCAAAAGAACAGGGTGATCTTTCTGAAAATGCAGAATATTCATCCGCAAAAGAACGACAAACGGAAAATGAAACGCGCATTGCAGAATTGGAAGCGATGATAAAAGATGCAAAAGTTGTCAAAAAAGATAAAAATGATGATTCTGCGCAAATCGGTTCAAGGGTGAATGTAAAAACAAATGGTAAAGAATATACTTTTGAGATCGTTGGTTCAAATGAGGCAAATCCAGCGCAACAAAAAATTTCAAATGAATCTCCAATCGGCAAGGCACTCATAGGATCAAATGCAGGAGATAATGTAGATGTGGAGACACCTGGTGGTACGGTGCGATATGATATTGTTTCAGTTTCGTAAAAAGAGATAAAAAATGTTTTTTTAGGACAGACACTGTGTCTGTCCTTTTGATTTTTTTGTATTTTTGCGCTACAGTAAGGAGAGAAAAAGGAAAAAACATTATATCATAATGTCTCTATTTTAATTGCAAAACTATGAATGAACAAAAAATAAGCGAATATGAAGAACGCAGTGGCAAACTTGATCGATTGCGTGAGATGGGTGTAGATCCATATCCTGCAGATTCTAATCAGACACATATAGTTAAGGATGTGCTTGATGATTTTGCTAATTTTGAAAATGATGCAACGGAAGTAATATTATGTGGACGTTTGCGATCAAAGAGAGTTCATGGAAATTTATCATTTGCAGATATTGAAGATGAAAGTGGTCGAATGCAAATTGCTGTTTCAAAAAAGGAAGTTGGTGACAAATATAAGCCGTTTGCAAAGCTTATTGACGCAGGTGATTTTGTGCAGATCACAGGAAAAGTATTTACAACAAAGG
>JAOZUJ010000006.1 GCA_029938745.1 Candidatus Moraniibacteriota bacterium | reverse complement strand
TGTAATTAATGTATATAAATACTAATATAAATAAAATGAAGTTATATAAATATATCATAATTTGTTTTTGTGTGTTGTGTGTTCCATTCATGTCCAATGCGCAAGAAACCGAACAAGAGGTTTTTGATGATGCATCTGATATAGAGGTTCCTGCAGATGTTCAGAAGCAGTTAGATGCGATAAATAGTCTTTCAATAGAAAGTGATCAGGAAATATCAGAGAGATTAACTAAAATGGAAAATAGCACATTACAAGAAGAATCAGAGGAAAAATTGGGTGTTGTGTGTTCTGATTATTATAAATTTCAAAGTGTGCAAGTCAGTGTTGGCGTTGATGAGGACGCATACAAATCTGGAAATACAATAAAATTTAAGGGTAATGTAATTAATGAAAATACATACCCGGTTGTTGATGGTAATGTTTTTGTGCGGATTAGTCGTGACAACGAAAATTACCAAAGCGAAGGTTATTATGTTGTTGATGAATTTTTTGCACAGGAAGGTATGGCATTGAATAGTGGCGAAAAACAACCAGTCGCATTCAACTGGACCATGCCAGAAGATATTACTGATGGGCAATATCGTGCAGATTATTTCTTTTCTGTTGGGAAAAAATTTAATCTTGGAGGATTGCCATTTACAAATGAGGTTACAATAGGGTCATCAACTTTTTATATATCTTCAAGTGAAAAGGGTTATTTGTCTTTTGATCGTTCTGATACAAAAGTTAATGGTGAAACATATAAACATATCGGTAATTGGCCAGAAATTGACCCTGGAACAGAAGTAGTCATTACACAACCTTTGTCTAACACACTTGATACAAAAAAAGATGTTAATGTCACATATGAATTATACTATTGGGATAGTATGGACAAAAAAGATCTCATAGATACAAAAACAGAAAAATTAACAATGCAACCTGGGGATGTAAATGAGTTGCAATATATAATTCCAAAAATGGATGAATCTGTGTATTATCTGAAAATTATTGCAAATTCAGGTGATCATAAATCAATTGTGAATATTCGTGTGGTGAGTTTACAAGAACGTGCACGATTAAACTATCCAGCAATTACAAAATTTCCATTAAAAAATGGTGATTCATTTACGCTTTTCTCTTGTTTCCATAATACTGCACGGATACCTTCGAGCGGAAAAATTGAGGTAACTCTTACAGATAAAAGTGGCAATATAATAGATGAATTGGTATATGATGGCACAATAACTAGCGGTATGATGGCAGACAAAATAGATATCATTGCAGATGATAATTACAATTATGTGCAATTACAAGCAAAAGTGTATGATGTAAATGGTGAACTCATAGATGAATATGAAACGATATATGATTGTGAACAATTCAATAATATATGTGAAGATATAGAAAATAATAATAAACAAGATAGTGTAGATCAGCAGAAAAAAAATGTTGCAATGATAATTCTTGCAGTTGTTACTATGGTTGTTGTGATAATGATCGGTGTAATTATCAAAAGAAAAAATAGTAATAAATAATTTGTAAAATATAGCACTATGACAAAAATAATGATGATGAGCGTTGGCATTTTGATCTTTTGTGGCGTTTTGATAAATATGGGTAATGTTTTTGCGTATGAAAATCAAACAAACACAGTAGTTAAAAATTATGATGCATGGTATGACTTTGATGGATGGGGTCATCATTTTTTTAAATTGACAGATGGATACGTGTCTGTAGAGCATAATGTTAATGTGACACTTGCTGCGAAAGAAGGTAATGTTGAGGTGTGTGATCCATTTAGCTTTAGTTATTTACCAACTATCTTTTTTACAGCAACAAACGGAGGCACATGGGATACACCGTATGGTATATGGAAAAACTCAATTGATGCAAAGTTGACTGGAGGACAAATACAAGGCTCTCATGGACAAAGGGTATGGTCTGTCGCGGCGGGCGGCACTTCAAGACCTGGTGATATAAGCTGGTCTGCTGTAGCGCCAACACCTACATTTAGTTCAAGTGATGAAAATGTTGTAACGTGTAATAACCTAGGTCAATGTGAAGCAATTAATGAAGGAACTGCTACAGTTACTGTGAATATTCCTGAAACACAAGCACGCTTATGGGGAATAATCTATCCAGGTGAGGTAGGATGCTATCCAAGTACTATGCGTGTATTTTATAATAAACATACGTACACTCTTAAAAATTCATGTGGCTTTACACAAAAAACTTTTTCGGCAGAACTGCAGAGTGTTACTGGTAAAGATAATCGTGATAATGGGATATTAATTTTACCATCACCAGATACGCCGATGTCATGGGATATTACAGTTGTTCCAGATCTTAATCCAACAGGTGAGTGTGCATTAGCTGACGGACGATGTAATCCAAATATAGATAGTATGCCAATTACAGAGTATCCAACGGGACAGTTGTGTTGTGAAATAAAAAATGGTGGAACGGAGTGTGTTCCAACTGATAAATACGAGAGTATAGTAACAGAAAATGATGATGGTACATATTCATGGACGTGTGCTGGTGTATACGGAGGAAATGAGGCAGAATGTAAAACTATACGTGATGATTGTGCTGCATGTGATAGTAAAGCTGACGGTGTATATACAGATGTTAGGCCAGAAGGTGATGGTTTATGTATTGTAGGAACTGCTACGCCGGCAGAAATGAACAGTGAAGGTAAATGGTTTTGGGATTGTGAGTTTCCAACAGGGGATGATGATTGTAAATCAGCGGCATGTGAAGCGCCAAGCTGTCTGAGTGAAAATCCTCTAACAGCAAATCCACAATTTATATATGAAGGAGAAGGAACAGAAACAGTTACTATTGGAGTAAGTTGTCCAAATAATTCAAGTGATAATAGTTTATGCTGTACATTGGGAGTTCCTTATAATATAGAAATTTGCAATGGGGATACTACACAAATTGAAATACCAAAAGATGCATCACAAACACAAATTGATGCGCTTTGTGGGGGCATTCCATATTCAATTGTAATAAATACGATGTGTATGGCAAAATCATGCAACGCACAAGGAACATGTCAGG
Source organism: Candidatus Moraniibacteriota bacterium (assembly GCA_029938745.1). Classification (GTDB taxonomy): domain Bacteria; phylum Patescibacteriota; class Minisyncoccia; order Moranbacterales. Next base: position 18,750 of record JAOZUJ010000006.1, on the reverse strand, counting down.
CGATGCCATTTACATCAGAGTCAGAAAAATGTACAAGCACATGCAATTCAGATGCAGATTGTACAAAAGGTAGACTGATTGAGACAAAGCCGTAGAATTTTGTAGAAATATACAATATGAGGACAGGTTTGTGTGCCTGTCCTTTTTTTGTATAATCACATATTTAATCATATGATTAATGTGGTCATTAAATGGGTCATTCTTTCAGGGCTGGTGTTGGTCTTTATTGATTAGTTGTTGTATTATTAAATGCATAAGTGGTAAATAGTTTTTTTATGAAAACATTTTTTGTAGTTTTGACTGGTGTTGTTGCTTTTTTATATATCATGAATCCAACAGCTGGAATTTTTGAGTTTATTCCAGATAATATTCCAGTAATTGGTAATTTGGATGAAGCAGGTGCAACAGCGCTGATCATTGCAGCATTGGGGTATTTTGGTGTTGATTTTGCACATATGTTCAAACGTAAAGAAAGTGATGTCAAGAAGGAAAATATCAAAGAGGTAGAGTTTGAGGAAGTGGAAAAATAATAATCACTTTAACTACCCATTTAAAGGGGTAGTTAAAGGGGTAGAAAGACAAATAATAAATCAAAGTGCTTTATAAACTTTTAACTTTATGATTTTTGATTAATGCTATGGGAGATTTTGAAAAACAATATGATTTGCTCAATACTGAGCAAAAAAAAGCTGTTGATACGATCGAGGGTCCAGTTATTGTTGTGGCAGGTCCAGGAACTGGGAAGACGCAGATATTGACACTCCGCATTGCAAATATTTTGAAAAATGCAGGGGCAGGGATTGATCCAGAGAATATTTTAGCACTTACGTTTACTAATGCAGGTGTCGTGGCGATGCGTGAGCGCTTAGCTACTTTTATTGGTCCAGAAGAAGCATATCGTACAAATATTTATACTTTTCACAGTTTTTGTGAAGATCAAATTTCACGCTATCCCGATTATTTTCCATCAATTATTTATTCACGTGTTGCTACAGATGTAGAAAAAATAAATATTATAGAAAAGATCTTAAAACAAAACGATTTTAGCATACTTAAAACTTTTGGCAGTGATTATCATTATATTAGAGATATATTGTGGGCTATTGATAATTTAAAAAGAGAAAGTATATCACCAAATGATCTTACGAAAAGAATCGAAGTGCAAGAAAGAGAAATTTTAGCAGATGAAGATTCTTATTATAAAAGAAATACAAAGAAAAATAAAAAAGGAGATTTGAAATCAAGTGCGTTAAAACCAGTAGAAAAAAATAAAGAGTTGCAGGTTGTTTATGGTCTATATCAAAAGGCCTTGGAAGAGCAGAAATTGTATGATTTTACAGATATGATCATGCAGTTTGTTATTGTGGCGGAAAGTGACGAGGAATTTGCATCAATCTTGCGAGAACAGTATCAATACATTCTTGTTGATGAGCATCAAGATACAAATGATGGGCAGAATCGTATAATAGAAATGCTTACGAGTGCTGAACATTTGAGTGATAATCCAAATTTATTTACAGTTGGTGATGATAAACAAGCAATTTATCGTTTTCAAGGTGCGAGTGTAGAAAACTTTTTGCATTTTGAAAAGAAATTTCCAGATGCTGTAGTGGTAGACCTAGAGGATAATTATCGTAGTGCGCAGGGGATCTTGGATGAAGCGCATATACTTATTATGAAAGGTGAGAGTGATAAGGCACATACAGAATTAACAGCATTTAAAAAAGATAAAGCAGATATTTGCGTAAAGCACTCTCCGTCATATCGTGATGAGCTTGTGGAGCTTGCACGTGATGTTAAAAGTAAAATTAGCGCAGGTGTAGAATCTAGTGATATAGCCGTGTTTTATCGTGAACACAACAATTTAGATCTAATAAAAGAAGTTTTTGAAAAAGAAAATATTCCATATGTAGTTGCATCACGACAAAATATTTTGGATGATGTACAAATACAAAAATTAATTATATTTTTGCGTGTAGCGTTAAATCCTATGAATAACACTGCTTTAGGTAAAATTATACTTACAGATGTCGTGTCTATAAAAACTATGGATGCGCTTGTTATTTTGAATGAATATAATGGTTTATCACGGAGCACATCACTTTTTCAGCTTTTGCATGATAAAGAAAAATTGGAGACATTTGGACTTTGTGATGTACAGAGTGTATTGGACTTTGCATCATTTGTAGAAGAACAAAAGGAAAAAGTACACAATGTGGATTTTGTAGAATTTTTTGAACAATTTATACAAGAAAGTGGTTTTTTGCAATTAATTTTAGCGCAAGATGATCATATTTTTCTCCTTAAAAAATTAGAGAGGCTATTTGATGAGGTGCGTGAGCATGTTGTGAGTAAAGACATATTTACACTTGCAGACTTTATGCAGTTAATTGATACATTTGGAGCATATAATTTATCAATGGACGTAGTGCGTAGTGCAGATATGGAGGGCGTAAATCTTATGACTGCACATGGCTCAAAGGGGTTGGAATTTGAGCATGTTTATATTACAAATGTGGTAAATGGATTGTGGGGTGGTAAACGTAAAAATCAAAAATTTGTTTTACCAATTCAAACTGTGCAGGGTGATATGGAAGATGAGAGACGATTGTTTTATGTTGCGATTACACGAGCAAAGCAATCACTTACAATTTCATATGCGGATTATGATTTGGGCGGGCGTGAGAAACTACCATCACTTTTTGTAGAAGATCTCACAGCACGATTTGTGGATGTGGAGCAAAAAACAGACGAGACAATGAATGTTTTTTTTGCACCACGGTTGAAAAATTTAACGTCACTTATTTCAATGGAATATATTAATGATAAATTTCTCACAACGTCATTGTCAGCCACAGCACTTAATAATTATTTTAATGCACCGATTTTGTATTATTTTCGTAATTTGGTGCGATTGCCAAGTGTACAAAATAAGACAATGTTGTATGGAAGCATATTGCATAAATCACTGGAGCAGTTTTTTGTACGTTCACATGATGGAAATATATTATTGGAAAAGGATGCTTTACTAGAAGAGTTTGATAAAGCGCTGCGTACAATGCATGTGCCAGGTGAGCATTATGATTCAATTAAAAAACGTGGATCAGCGGCTCTCAGCGGCTATTATGATTTTTACAAGGATGAATTTAATATCAATGTAGAAGTAGAAAAAAAGATCAAGGCTATACCATTTGACCTAGAGAGCGGTGAGCAGATTCTTCTTACAGGTGCAATAGATAAAATAGAGTTGTTGGATGATGGCACGGTGTCTGTGGTTGATTATAAAACAGGAAAGCCATGGAGCAAAAAAACAAAAGATGAGAAAAGTGCGCTGAGACGACAAATTGTTTTTTATAAACTACTATTGGATACATATAATGACGGAAAATATCAAATGTCACAAGGTATACTTGATTTTATTGAGCCTCATCCACAGACACATAAATATGAAAAAGAAATTGTGCCAGTAACTGACGCTGATGTGCAAGAATTGAAAAAAGAGATCAATGTTTTTGCACAGGATGTTCTGTCAGGGAGTTTTTTGGATGTTGATATTGAGAAAAAGTGGGGAGATCAGTCTTTGGCAGAATATGTGCAGTTATTGCAGATTCTCAAAAAAGATAAATAATGATATAATTAATTGTATAAATAAATAAAAAATTAAATTATGATAAAAAGATTTGTTGAGCAAGAAACACTTGATATAGAAGTGTGGGGAAATACGATTGCACAGTACATCGATGCAGCTATTTATTTTGTGATTGCACTAATTCTTTTGTATATTTTACAAAAAGTTGTGATGTCACGCTTTGAAAAATTTGCAAAAAAGACAAAAACAGAAATCGATGACGTCATTGTTGAATTTATACATTCAATTCGACCACGGTTGTATATTGTACTTGCTGCATATATATCATTGCGAACCCTTGTGCTTGCACCGATGGTATTAAATACAATTAATGTCATTGTTATTGTTGTAATTATTTTTCAGGTAACACGATCAATACAAATTATCATTGAGTTTGGTGCAAAAAAACTAAGTAGTGATGAAGAGGATGAACATGCAAAAAGTGCTGCACAACTCCTCAGTGTAATTGCAATTATTATTGTGTGGATTTTTGGTATTTTGATGATTCTTGCTAATATTGGTATTAATGTCGGGTCACTTATTGCTGGGGTGGGTATTGGAGGTATCGCAATTGCATTTGCAATCAAAGAAATATTAGCAGACCTATTTTCATCTTTCTCAATTTATTTTGATAAACCATTTAAAGCCGGTGATACTGTAAAAGTTGGGGAGGATGTTGGTGTGATACAAAAGATCGGGATTAAGACAACGCGTGTGAAAGCTCGAACGGGAGAAGAGTTGATTGTATCAAATCAGGACATGACGTCATCGCGCGTACATAATTTTAAACGTATGGAATATAGGAATGCGAAGGCTAAATTTATTGTAGAGTTTGATACACCTATAGAGAAATTAAAACAAATTCCAGAGAATATTAAAAATTTGATCGGGAGTATTGACAATGTTGAATGTAAACGCGTACATTTAAAAGAGTTTGGGGAATGGGGATTGATTTTTGAAACATTGTATACTGTTGATTCTCGTGATTATACTGACTACATGGATGCACAGCAAGAAATTAATTTTGCTATTACAAAAATGCTCAATGAAATGTCCGTGCAGATAGCAGTGCCAGAAATGCGATAGACATGAGTATCATTAAGTTGAAAAAAGATTTGCGTCAATATGCAACCACGGATCGTAGGAAAACGAATGAATGGTTTTTTAAAACTGGAAAGGGTGAGTACGGAGAACATGATAAATTTTTAGGTATTTCAAATCCTGATGTGCGACGTGTTGCAAAAAAATATCGTGATGAAAATATTATTCAATTACAACAATTAGTTGAATCTCAATATAATGAGGAGCGATTGTGCTCTTTGATTATTTTAGTTGAGCGATTTCGACGTAAAAAGACGTCAGAACAGGAAAAAAAAGAAATTTATGATTTTTATGTAAAAAATTTATACTATGTAAACAATTGGAATCTCGTTGATCTTTCTGCACCACATATCTTAGGGGGGTATGTTGTGGAGTACAAATCACAACAAAAAATACTTAGTACATTGGCAAATTCTGATTTTCATTGGAATCGGCGTGTGTGCATATTGGCAACATGGGCATTTATCAAACGAAATGATTTTATTTACACACTTAAATATGCAAAACAGTTTTTGTCTGATGAAGAAGATTTGATGCATAAAGCGGTTGGTTGGATGTTACGAGAGGTATGGAAATGTGATTCACATGTTTGTGAACAATTTTTGAAAGATAATTATGATCAATTACCACGCACGACACTACGTTATGCAATTGAGCGGATGGAGGAGCAAAAAAGGCAAAAATTTCTGAAAAAAGATTTTTAAATGCTTTTGTATGTTTTAAAACTTTTGTGATGTGCTATAATAAAAAAGGTTATTATGTAATTTTTTAATAAAATTTTAATATGGGTAAATTTGATCAACCATTTGCGATGAATGAAAGCATTGCGGAGGGAGCAAAGGAGATAGAGCGGTTGAACATGCAAGCAGAAAATAGTCCAGAGGATAGAGAACAATTGATTGCGCAAATGGATGAGATCGAGGACTTTTTGGATGCAATGGAAGAAACTTCAGGACTTAGCCAAGAAAAGCTACAAGAAGAATACGTAAGACTTTCTGTGCAAGAGGAAGCATTGAAATTTGCAAAGAAAATTAATGCATCACCTGACACAATGAAAGCGATAGAAAGAGGTAGTCTTGGTAAATTATTTGCTGATTTACAAAGAGCGAGAAAGGAAAGGGAAGGGAAGATAAATGATATTGAAGTTTCTGCTGGAGCTACAGTGAGTTAGTTTGCATGTTGGGATTAAGTGAAAGAGTAGCTTGTATTTAGAAAAAGAGGAAAGAATTGATATAGGAGAATGTGATTTAGACAAATAAATAACTTGCATTTTGCCAGTAGCACATGTACAATGGACCTCTTTAGAAAGTTTTTCTATGCCAAATTTTGAAAATTCTACGTAGAGTACTTTCTGAAGAGGTCTAATGTGCTACAATCATTTTTTGTGAATTATTATGGATATAACACAAGAACTAAAAGAATATAAACAAGATGTTAATCATGAAATTGAAATATATTTGGATCGTATTATAGAGGAAACAAAGGATATTGATCCATTTGTTCTAGATGCGATGAAATTTTTCAAAAAGACGATTCTTGCCGGTGGTAAAAGAATTCGTCCAATTTTGATGTGTGTGGGATACAAGGCTGCGGGCGGAACAGATTATAAGGAAATTTTGAAAACATCTATCAGTATTGAATTTATACATGCCTTTTTACTTATGCACGATGATATTATTGATCGTGATGATTTGCGACATGGCAAAAAAACAATGCATGCACATTATCGAGACTATAATAAATTATTTTTATTAAATAAAGATGCTGATCACTTTGGAACTTCTATCGCAATTGTTGTTGGTGATTTTATTTATTCTTTAGGTAATCAAGTCCTTTTTGAATCACAATTTGAATCACAAATCATTATTAAGGCACTTAATAAATTACAAAAAGTTGTCGGGTTGACATGTGTGGGTGAAATTCAAGATGTACACATGGAATATAGAAAGCAAATAACAGAAGATGAAATTTTGACAATGTATACAAATAAAACGGCAAAATATACTTTTGAGGGTCCTCTGCAGCTTGGCGCAATGCTTGCTGGTGCAGATAATGATTTTTGTGAGAATCTTGGTAAATATGCAGTGCCAATTGGCATTGCTTTTCAATTACGAGATGATATGTTGGGTATATTTGGCAATACAAAGAAAACGGGAAAACCAGTTGGATCTGATATTGCAGAGGGAAAAATAACATTCATGGTAAAGCGTGCATACACAAATGCAACTCGTGTGCAGAAAAAAGAATTGGATAATTTGCTGGGTGATCAGAAAATTGATGCGAGCGGTGTAAAGAAATTTCAAAATATCATGATTGACACAGGCGCAAAAGAGTTTGTAGAGCAATATATGCAAGAATTGATACAGCAATCACAAAAATCGTTAGAAAAAATAAATTTGGAAAATAATGCGAAACAATTTTTGTTGGCATTGTCAGAGCATCTTAATCAACGTGAAAAATAATATAATGAATCAAAATAAAGAAATTCCACAACATGTTGTTGTCATTCCAGATGGCAATCGTCGATGGGCACAAGATAAAGGATTGGAGCCATGGGCAGGTCATGATGCGGGGGCAAAAATAATTGAAGAAATTGTACAAAAGGCACGGGATATCGAAATTAAATATCTGTCATTTTGGGGCTCATCTGTCGAAAACATGCAAAAAAGACCAATAAAAGAACGTCATGCGCTTGTGAATGTATATGAAAAATATTTTGAAAAACTCATGTCAAGTGAGGATATTTTTGAAAATCAGGTGCAAATTAACGTTTTTGGTCACTGGAGAGAACAATTGCCAAAAAATCTTGTACAAATTATTGAGGGTGGTGTTGAAAAAACAAAAGATCATCAAAGATTTTTTTTGAATTTCTTTCTTTCTTATTCTGGTGATGAAGAAATGTTGCAAGCTGTAAGGGATATTGCTAACTCCACTGTGCGCAATGATGATATCACAAAAGACACGATCAAAGAACATTTATTGACAAAAGACTTGCCGCCTGTAGATTATTTGATTCGCACAGGTGGCGAACCTCATCTAAGTGCTGGGTTTATGATGTGGGACATTGCTAATGCACAATTATTCTTTTCAGAAAGATATTTTCCTGATTTTGATGCGGATGAATTTGGTATTGCAATTGATGAATATTCACAGCGCGTACGAAGACTTGGTGCATAATTTTTGAAATGATGCTATAATAGAAACGTATTGGATAAAATAAAAATTATGAAAATATATAAAGAAAAGATTACATTTAAAAGTACGGCACAAGTTGAATTTATTGATATTACTGATGATGTGCAGCATGCAATTGAAAATAGTGGCATACGTGAAGGCGGTGTGTGTGTTTTTTTGCAGCATACAACGATGGGATTGATTATTAATCATAATGAACCGATGCTACTACAGGACTTCATGCGAGTTCTTTATCACTTTGCGCCAATTGATGAGCGCTATTCACACGATCTCTTTGAATTAAAAAAAGATAATAAATCTGATGGACGCAGTAATGGTCACTCGCATTGTAAGGCAATGTTATTGGGGGCAAATGTGAATATTCCTATAGAAAATGGTGTTATGATGCTTTCTGAGAGACAGAGTATTCTTGCGGTCGAATTTGATGGATCGCGTGAGCGCGATGTGATCGTGCATGTTACTGGTTAATGAAAAATATTAAAAAATGAGTAAACTTGCAAATAACTTAATCCACAAAGGTTATCTTAAAACTGATATTATTATCGATGCTTTTTCAGAAATTGATCGAACTGAATTCGTCTCAGATCGATTTCGTGTTGCTGCTGCGTCAGATATACCCTTATCAATTGGACATGGACAAGTTTTACCTGAACCGTCCGTAGTCGCTTTCATGCTTGAATTATTGCAACCAAAACGTATGCATGATACGATGGTTGTTGGTTTTGGTGGCGGATGGATTATTTCTATGATGAGTTATATTGTTGGTGCAGATGGTGGTGTGTATTCTATTGATACAATTCATGATCTCAAGGCTGAAACTGAACGTAATATTAGTAAATATAATTTTATTGCACGTAATAATATTACGCAGTTACAAATTGTGCAGAATTGTGCAGATTTGCCTGTAAATAAAAAATTTGATCGTATTATTGTTATTAGTCCGGCATTGTGGTCTTTGTGTGCATTTCGTGATTTTTTAGCAGAAGATGGGGTAATGGTTGCGCCAATTGATAATATCATATATTATTTTAATAATCGTTCAGTTGACGAAGATATTATTGAAGAGCGGTTTGATAGTATAAAGTTTTTACCAACATAACATTATTTTATGAAAACATTGATTGTTAGTGCTATTTTAGCCTTTTTGGTTATTATTGTTATGGTATTTGTGCATGTTCGTACATATACAACTGTATCTCACAATGATGCACAACAACAATTTGTTGTTGCAAAAGGTGATGATATTATTGTTATTGGCAGTAATTTGGAGCAGAATGACCTTATTGCAAATCGTATTTATTTTTATTATTATGCATGGAAAAATAAATTACGTGGAAAGATTCATGCTGGCAATTATGCATTAGATGCGCATAGTAACATTGAGGACATTGTGCACAAAATGACACAAGGAGATGCAATTATGCACAAAAAGCAAGATTTGAAGATCACTTTTCCAGAAGGATGGACGTTTGTAAAGATGGCAGATCGCTTGAATGAAAACAATTTACCAGGGAATGAATTTTTGCGTATTGCACAGGATCCGACGCAAGAGTTGTATGATGAATATACATTTTTACCACAAGATGAAACTCTTGAGGGGTATTTATTTCCAGATACATATTTTTTTGCATCAAGTGCAGAAGCACAAGATATTGTAGAAAAAATGCTTAATAATTTTGATAAAAAAGTCGATCAAAGTCGTCGTGACATTATTACAGCTCAAGGAAAGAATTTACATGATATAATTACTTTTGCAAGTGTCATTGAAGGGGAAGTGCCATCGGCACAGGATCGAGGAGTTGTTGCTGGTATATTTCAAAATAGATTAGATATTAACATGGCATTACAAAGTGATGCCACAATTGATTATATTAAAGGAATACCAGAAATTAAACATACGCAGGCAGATACTGAAATTGATTCTCCATACAATACATATAAATATCCAGGCTTACCGATTGGACCAATTAACAACCCATCATTAGCGTCAATTGATGCTGCAATCGCACCACAAGAAACAGTATATATGTATTTTCTTAATCATGCAGAAACAGGGGAGACAGTATTTTCAAAAACACTTGAAGAGCATGTAGCAAATAAAAGTCAAAATGGATTATAATGCACATAAATATAAAATATAAATACAAAAAGTTCAACATATGAAAAAGTTGAACTTTTTATTTTTATCATTTTATAAGGGAAGCGTATAATTGATTGCTGTGCTTGTGTTTTCGTCCCATGCACTTGTGTCAATGTCAAATGTGATTGTATCAAGAAGGTCTTTACATTTTAGTTTATTGTGTTTTAACGCATATTCGTATACATCTTTTGTCACTTTGACATCTTGACGACAATATTTTTCAATTTTATCCATGCGACCAGCTTTCCACCATTCAATTGCTTGTAACCCGTGACCACTTTTCCCTACACCAACTGTTGCTTCAGCGACATTATCTAATCGGATACTTCGTCCGATAGATTTTTTGATCTCTGCAAGGATATCAAGACTGCCAACGGCAGTGAGATCTCCGGGGTAATATTTATTGAGTAGTGGTATATCAAAATGATTGGAGTTATATCCGATGAGCATATCGGTCTCTTCGAGTATTGGCCAGAGGTCGCTAAGATTCTCTTGGGTGAAAGTAAGATATTCTTTTGTTTTGTAATCATATATCACAAGGAGGGAAATATCTAATTTTGCTGGATCATTGGAACCAACTTCTTGAAATGTGTTTTGTGTTTCAATATCAAATACAATTTTTCGCATATTTTTTTATAAAAGACAATAGTGCTATTTTACCATGTGTGAAAAAGTGTTACAATAGTATATGCAATCTGTTTTAGGGGAAACGGGCTTGTTTAATATTTGATAAATCTTATATGCGTAGTTTTATTATACGTTTTTCGGTTGCAGTTGCTTTTCTTTGTGTAATGGTTTTGTGGTATTTTGTACCTGATAGTTTTTTTGTTGATTATTCGGACGCTGTAGATGAACAGGTTGTATATCACCAACCAGCTGAAGAAAAAGAAAAAAAGACACAAGAGGAAGAAGTTAAAATTGTAGAGACTGTGGTAAAAGATAAGGTAAAACAATCTGTTCCTTTTATTGTGCAGGCGCCACATGCACAATGGGATGAACCAAAATTTCAAGATGCATGTGAAGAGGCATCATTGATCATGGCAGATGCATGGATTACAGGGGATCGACATATTGCAAAAAATGATGCAGAGGAAGAAATGGAAAAAATGTTTGTGAAAGAAAAAGAAATGTTTGGAGATGTTATTGATATATCTACAACTGATACAGCAAAGTTATTTCAAGAATATTTTGGGCATGAGGCAGAGGTAATAAATGATGCGAGCATGAATGACGTATATAAATTATTGGCAGATGATAATATCATTATTGTGCCAACAAATGGCAAATGGTTGGAAAATCCACAATTTACAAATGGTGGACCAGATCGACATATGTTAGTGATTATTGGATATGACAAAAAAAATGGGGAGTTTATCACAAATGATCCCGGAACACGACTGGGTCGTGGATATAAATATAAGGACAGTACACTTTATAATGCAATTCGTGATTATGAAACAGGTAACAAAAAAGATATTGAAGGCATAAAAAAGACGATGATCGTTGTGAAAAAATAGAATTGTGTTTTATGAAAAAAATTATTGGGGCACTCATTACCGTTGTGATCATATTGATTCTTAGCATGATCCAGCAGTCCGATGTTGATAATATTAGTGTAGGAGAAGATGATAGTGCTTTTGTGACACATATTGTTGATGGAGATACTTTTGATATTGCGACCGGGGAACGTGTGCGAATGATTGGCATAGACACACCAGAACGTGGAAAATATTTTTACAAAGAATCCTCAGATTACTTAGCTGAATTAATTGATGGTAAGGAGGTTATACTCGTGAAAGATGTGTCAGAGGTTGATCGATATGGACGGATACTGCGACATGTATATTATGATGATGGGTGGATCAACAAGCAAATGATTGAAGATGGATTTGCAAAATTTGTTACATTTCCACCAGATGTTATGCATGTAGATGTTTTTTCTGAGGCACAAGAAAGTGCACGAGAACAAAAAAGAGGATTGTGGGCTGATAAATAAATATGGGAGATCTAGATCGTACAAAAATTCAAGAATTGATATTGACGTGGTATAAAGATAATGGACGACATCAACTTCCGTGGCGAAATACACAGGACGTCTATTGTATTACAGTTGCAGAAATGATGTTACAACAAACAAATGTGCCAAAGGTGATTGAAAAATATAACACGTTTATAAAAAAATGGTCATGTATCAAGAATTTGGCATACGCGACACAAAAGGATGTTGTATTAGAATGGCAAGGATTGGGGTATAATCGTCGTGCAATATATTTACACAAAATAGCACAAATAGTCATGATAGAGTACGGTGGTGTATTTCCACGTAATAGTGAAGAACTGGAATCATTACCTGGCATTGGTCCATATACAAGTCGGTCGATTTTAATTTTTGCGTATAACGCACCGATTGCAACGTGTGATGTAAATATTAATCGACTAGTACGGCGATTAAATGGAAAAAAGAAAATGTCAGATCAAAAATTGATGCAACTTGCAGAATATTTATTACCACAAAAATACTCTCGTGATTGGCATAACGCACTAATGGATATTGCATCAACAATATGTACGAAACGTTCAGCACACTGCACAGAGTGTCCCTTGTATGATAATTGTCGATCATTTCCTAATCCAGATGATTATGTGAAAAATGTAAAAAGAGAAGTTGGTAGAAGTGAACAGGGCAAACATATTCCACGACGTATTTACCGTGGCAGAATTGTGGAGTATTTACGAAAAAGAAATGGTACAGTAAATGATATTGGCAATGCAATTAAAAAAGATTGGAATAACGAGCACGATGTGAAATGGTTGACAAAAATTTTATACACGTTGGAAAAGGAAGACATGATCGTGTGCAAAAATAATATATGGATGTTACAATGATAAAGTATTTTTTAATATAAAATTTATGATCACAGAAATAATCACAGTTGAACCGCGTGGTTTTTGTGCAGGTGTTGCACGTAGTGTAAAAGTTGTAGAAGATTGCTTAGCTCTCTTTGGAGCACCAATTTATATCAAACACGCAATTGTGCACAACAAGACAGTGGTTGCTGATTTAGAAGAAAAAGGTGCTGTAACTGTTGAAAGTGTAGAGGATATTCCAGATAATGCAATTGCGGTCTTTAGTGCACATGGATCACCGCCAGAACACTTTGAGGCGGCGCATGAACGTGGTATTCGTGTAATTGATGCAACATGTCCATTGGTGACAAAGGTTCATATGGAAATGATAAAATTTTTGGAAGATGGATATAGGGTTGTATATATTGGTCACAAGGGACATGTGGAAGGTCTAGGTGTAATCGGTGAGGCACAAAAGTTTGATATTGATATTCCGCTGATAGAAAATATTGCCGATGCTGAAGCATTTGATTGTGATCCAGATGAAAAAATTGCATTTTTGACACAGACAACATTGAGTGTTGAGGATGCTAACAAAATAATTACAATCTTAAAAAAAAGGTGCACACACATTATTTCTCCGCCAGCAGCAGATATTTGCTATGCAACAACAAATAGACAACAGGCCATTGCGACTCTTTCTGATGAAGCTGATGTTATTTTTGTTATTGGTTCAAAAACATCATCAAATTCAAATCGTTTGGTAGAGGTTGCAAAACATAATGGATGCTGTGCACACCTTATTGACACAGTTGAAGAGATTCAGGCTGAATGGTTAAAGGATAAAGAAAAAATTGGCGTCAGTGCTGGAGCAAGTGCGCCAGAATATAAGGTTGAAGAAGTTGTGCAATATTTTATTACGCAAGGCGCAAAACATCATAAAATATCTGTAGCAGAGGAGAATATGCAATTTACAGAACCAGTTGAGCTCATGAAAGCACGAAAGGAAAAAAAATAGTTATCCACAGGTGTTATTGACGAGTTTTTGTAAAATGATATAATGAATGTGTATTCATAACACATTGGGATGGATCAAAAAAATAAAAAAACAATTCAATATAATAAACATTCTTTTTGTGAATGTTGTTTGAAAGCAAAAGACAGTTTCTGCTAGGATATTGTCTTTTGCTTTTTTATTTTAAAGAAGTAAAAAAAACAAAAATTTGTCTAACATTAAGGAGGAACAGAAAATGTCACCAAGAGATGCTATACACATTTTGATGAAATCTCCAATCTATTTTTATCTAACAGTTCCACAACGCCTAGAGCTTGTTAGAGAATATTGCAGAGAAATTAATAGTGCATCTCTAAAAATCGTAAATAGTTAAATTATTTACATTTACGATGAGTAAAAAATGCACAAACCAATGCAACACAGCCGCCAGCAAAGATCAATGTATCTTTACTGGCGGTCTTCTTTTGTTTGACTGAGGTTTTATTTTTTGATATAAATATAGAAAAGAGTTGGTGATAATTATTTTTTTAGTATGTACATTGATAATGAATAATCTTTGAATCAGTTATTTTGTGTAGAAAGAGATGTAATCCATAATGGAGTGAAATTATTTTTAATATTAATGAGGAGGTATTTCAAATGACTGACGAAACAAAGAATTCAGAACAATCTCGGGATAGTGAGAAAAATGATCATTTACTTACTGCACGTGAAATACTCGATGGATGTGATGTTATCAGAGATTGGTTGTATGACGATGATGAATAGCAGGTAATATAAATGCAACTCAAATGCATTAAAAGAGAACTTACATATATCATATGCAAGTTCTTTTCTTTTGCTCTTATCAAGTTAATAAAAATGTTATATAATAGCTATATAGTATTTATATATTTTCATTTATGGAACAAGCATTTCTGATTGCTTTTTATTTGGTAACATTATTGTATAGCATTATCTTGCATGAGGTGTCACATGGCGTTGTGGCATTGTGGCTTGGCGATAAAACGGCAAAAATTGCTGGCAGACTTTCTTTGGAGCCACTTCGTCATATTGACCCAATTGGTTCAATTATTTTACCACTTGTAATGATTTTGACGACTGGTTTTGCATTTGGCTGGGCAAAGCCTGTTCCATATAATCCATACAATTTGCGATGGCAAAAATGGGGCGGTGTTGCTGTTGCGTTTGCGGGTCCGGTGACAAATTTTACTCTTGCATTTATTGCTGCGCTTAGTGCATCTTTTATAAATATATCACTTGCACAAAAACAAATAATTGTTTCGCAAGTAATGAGTGTCGAATGGGGAGCTCTTACACATACGGTTGTAGGATCGCCGTGGATGATCGCATATGCGATATTTTCGATGATTATTTTTTGGAATGTACTTTTAGGAACATTTAACTTATTACCATTTCCACCACTAGATGGTTCAAAATTAATTTTTACATTATTTAATATCCCTCCACAAGTACAAATGTTTCTTGAGCGGTGGGGATTCTTTCTTATTTTACTTTTGCTAATGATCCCTGTTTTCCAGATGCCTTTTTCTATGTTGCTTATGAATATATGGCAAATATTTTATAATATATCATTTTAAAAAACATTAAAAAATAAAAAATATGCATGATATTTTAATTAAAAACGGTACAATTATTGATGGTACAGGTGAAAAAAAATATGAAGCTGATATTGCAATTAACGATGGCAAAATTACAGAAATTGGTGAGCTATCAGGTGATAGCGCGCGTGAGATTATTGATGCACAAGGTTTGTGTGTGACACCAGGTTTTATTGATATTTCTAATCGCTCTGATACACGATGGCGATTATTTAAAGATCCACACCTCGAAAGCTTGTTATATCAAGGCATAACAACAATTATTGGGGGTAATTCTGGCGTGTCACTTGCACCAATTTATAATGAGAACATGTTACAATCCATGCGAAAATGGATTGATATTAGTAACGTAAATGTTAATTGGCAAACTGTTGGTGATTTTTTAGATGTAATTGAAAAACACCGAATATCTGTTAACTTCGGGATGTTTGTTGGCTATGGAACATTGCGGCGAGGAATCGTTGGTGATGATAGTCGTGATTTAACCGATACGGAGCAAATTTCTATAAAAAAACATATCAATGAAGGCTTACAGCAAGGTGCATTTGGTGTCTCAACGGGACTAATTTATTCACATGAACGTGATATTAAAACTGACGAATTGATTCAAGTCGCAAAGATCGTTGCAAAAAAGAAGGCTCTGTATGTGGCACATTTGCGTAATGAGGGTGATAAATTATTAGAATCAATTGATGAAGCATTGGAGATTCACAAAGATTCAAAGGTGCGAATGCATATTTCTCATTTAAAAGCTGCAAAGAAAGAAAATTGGTCACAAATGGAAGAGGCATTGAAAAAAATTGACAAAACAAACATTCTTTTTGATATTTATCCATATACTTTTTCTACAACTGTGTTGTATACATTGTTACCAAATTGGGTAAGTGATGGCGGTAAGAGAATGATGCTAGAGCGATTACGTAACAAAAAATTGCGTAAACAAGTTGTGGATGAGATGGATCAGGGGATTGATTTGTCACATGTAATGGTTGCACATACTTTGCGATCAAGTTATTTTTGTGGCAAAACATTTGCACAAATTGCGAATACACAAAATTCAACAGTAAATAATGCTGTAATTGATGTATTACTTGCATCAGAGGGACAGGTAAATGTATTTTTAGAAAATATCAGTGCAGAGAATATTGTAAAAGGTTTACAAAGTTCACATTCTGTCATATCATCAAATGGCGTTGGATACTCTATAAATAGCAGAAATGAATGCATGGAACATCCACGATCATTTGGTGCATTTCCACGTATTTTTTCTCAATATGTAGTAAAAGAAAATATTTTGGAAATAGAGAGTGCTGTCTACAAAGCAACAGGGAAAGTAGCACAGGAGTTACAAATTGAAGATAGGGGTATTTTAAAGTCTGGATTAGTTGCTGATATTGTTATTTTTGATTTAAATAATTTTAATGATCAGTCAACATTAGAACAGCCATATAAGTATGCAACAGGCGTGCAGTCATTGATTGTAAATGGACAAATGGCGATGAAATATGGTAAGTATACAGGCATACGTTCTGGACAAGTTATTAGGAAATAAAAAATTCGTGTATGGATGCAAAATGGTTCAAAGGGAAGCGAGTGACTGTTTTTGGTATTGGTCTCTTGGGTGGAGGGGTTGGAACAATTCGTTTTTTGTTGAAAATGGTGCGCGAGTAATCGCAACTGATATTAAAAGCAAAAGTCAATTGTCACATTCATTGGAGCAATTACGTGATTTGAAAAATGTTGAATATGTGTTGGGACAGCATCGGCAGGAAGATTTTATGAAAGTTGATATGGTAATTAAAACACCATTAGTACCATGGACAAATAAACATATTAAACTTGCACTTAAACATAATATACCAGTGGAGGTTGATTCTAGCTTGTTCTTCAAATTGTGTAAAAATCCAATTATTGGCATCACAGGCACAAAAGGAAAAACAACAACATCACATTTGATCTATCATATTTTAAAAAAATCTGGAAAAAATCCAATTAAAATTGGTATTGGACAAATGCCGGTATTAGATCGGTTAAAAATTTTGAAAAAGAATTCTGTTGTTGTCTTTGAATTATCAAGTTGGCGATTGTCTGGACTTACAAATGCAAAGTTAAGTCCGCATATTGCTGTGTTTACAAATTTTTTTCCAGATCACATGAACTATTATCGAACAATGGATGAATATTTAATGGATAAGAAAAATATTTTTATTTATCAAAAACCAAAAGATTGGTTTATATGTAATCAAGATGATACTGCAGTACAAGGATTGTGTGATGAGGCAAAAGGTAATGTTATCAAAGTAGCGCGTGAGCATATTTCAGATGGACGTAGTGTTTTTTGTGACAATGAACAAATTTTTATTAATAACGGTATTGATATTGAGTGTGCAATGTTTACTAGTGATAGTCCACTCAGAGGCGTGCATAATATCAATAATGTAATGTGTGCAATTGGAGCGACTTTTGCATATGGTGTGCCAAATCAAAAAATTATTTCAGCAGTGAAGAGTTTTAGAGGCGTCGCACATCGATTAGAATTTGTTGCTGAGAAAAAAGATGTAAAATATTTCAATGATACGGCAGCGACAAACCCACAGTCAGCGTGTGCTGCTTTGAATTCATTTGAAGAACCAATTATACTCATTGCTGGTGGAGTGGATAAGAATTTGTCATATGAAGAATTTGCAAAGGCCATTACACACAAGGTAAAGGGTGTTATTTTTTTCAAAGGAACTGCAACTGATAAAATTATTAAATTGATAAAGAAGGAGTTAGAAAGTGATGATGAAAAAATGTCATTTGAGATTGTTGATACAATGGATAAAGCTGTGGAATTAGCTTCACTTGGAGCAACACAAGGTGATGTAGTCTTGCTTTCACCTGGTGCAGCAAGTTTTGGTCTTTTTGCAAATGAATTTGATCGAGGTAATCAGTTCAAGCGGGTTGTTGAATCTTTGTAGGACAATGAATATACAAGCCTTGCATTATTTTTAATTTTTGGTATAATGGATTTCGTGATGTTTATTTCACAATAACGTTGTTTATTTGGGCCAGTAGCTTCCGCCAAAGGCGGACAAGTTCAATTGGTCTGTGTAAGAAATAAATAAACGTGTCAGTTTTCAAATTAAGGTTTAAAAGTTTATTTACGGGCCAGTAGCTCATCTGGTAGAGCGCCTCACTTGCACTGAGGAGGTAGCGGGTT
>JAOZUJ010000148.1 GCA_029938745.1 Candidatus Moraniibacteriota bacterium | reverse complement strand
ACAAAAAGGCGCTCTCAGATATGGAGAAAATCCACATCAAAGTGCTGTTGCGCTTGTCGATCCATTTGCTATGGGACCACTGTTAGTTGGGGCAAAAGTTTTGAATGGAAAGCCTCTGAGTTACAATAATTTTGGAGATTCTGCTGGTGCACTGGAACTTGCGTTGGAATTCATCGGAGAGAGTGATCCGGCATTCGCAGCGATCATCAAACATGCGACGCCGTGCGGTGCTGCCGTGGGAACAAGCATTGCCGAAGCATTTGACAAAGCATATCAAGCTGACCCACTTTCTGCTTTTGGTGGTGTGATCGTGCTTAATCGTACGTGTGATAAGGCGACTGCAGAGATGATTACGTCATTTTTCAACGAGATTGTCATGGCACCTGCGTATGATGATGACGCTTTGGAAATACTCAAGACAAAAAAGAATTTGAGAGTACTGGAGATACCATATTTTGATGAGGGACAAACGCGAGATATGGTAATGAAAAAGGTCCGTGGTGGAACGCTGGTACAAGATACGGATATCGTATTGCCAGATTTTGCCAACCTAGAGATCCCAACAAAGAAAAAGCCGACAGAAAAAGAAATGATCGATCTGGAGATGGCGTGGAAACTCGTAAAAATTGTCAAATCCAATGCAATTGTTGTTGTCAAAGGTGGCGTAATGCTCGGTAAAGGCGGTGGACAGACATCACGTGTTGAAGCAATGGACATTGCTATTGCACATGCTGGAGCAAAAGCAAAAGGAGCTGTCATTGGCTCAGATGCATTTTTCCCATTTCCAGACGCCATAGAGTCAGCAGGTAACGCAGGAATTACAGCAATCATCCAACCAGGAGGATCAAAAGGAGATAAAGACGTATTTGCAGAATGTGACAAACGAGGAATTGCAACTCTCCTCACAGGCATGAGAGGCTTTCTCCATTAAATAAAACACCTCGTGTCATATCTGTGTAGGGACAGTGTCATTGACCTGTCCGTGTGAAATATAAATAAAGTATTTTGTGTATTATTAAATAGAGAACAATATAATTTATTAGTATAAGATTATGCAAAAAAATCCTATTGGTTGGGTTGAGGTTCCTGTAACAGATCTCGATCGTGCTGAAAAGTTCTATACGGACTATTTTGGCTATGAGATGGCTAGACAACCAGAAAAAGATGGTTACAACATGAGTTGGTTTCCGATGGACATGGAGAGTTATGGTGCAGGTGGTATGCTCATGCAAGGCGAGGGTTATGTCCCGACACACGAGGGTGTTGTAGTGTACTTTCCAGCACCAGGAGGCACAATTGATGCAGCGCTAGAAAAAGCAAAAGAGATGGATATCAAAGTCGTCTCACCAAAGATGGCAATTGGAGAAAACGGTTTCATGGCAATGATCGCAGACTCAGAAGGAAACGGCATCGCACTGCACTCTATGGAAGGATAAAAATGCGAGAAACCAAAATAAGAAATGCATATTTAAATACTAATTTAAATATGTATTTTTTGATTTTTGTATGAAAGAATGTACAATGAGAGCAGTGAACATTATGGTAAAAAAATAAATTCATTCAAATGTTTAAAATCGGAGTATTTGCTATTATTTTTGATGATAAACAGAGAACCTTACTTTGTCATAGGAGAGATTATGATCTATGGAATCTTCCGGGCGGAGGATTGGAAGAAAACGAATCTCCTTGGGATGGTGTAGTTCGTGAAGTAAAAGAAGAAACAAATTTAGATGTTTGTGTTGATAGGTTATTGGGAATCTATCATAAACCACAACAACAAGAAATTGTATTTAGTTTTCTCTGTTCAATTGTTAATGGAAATAT
>JAOZUJ010000147.1 GCA_029938745.1 Candidatus Moraniibacteriota bacterium | reverse complement strand
GCACAAGCAAAACAGCATATGATGAATATTCGCACAGAGCTTGAAGGTAATGAACTTCTCAAAAGAGACCTTGGACCATTTCAAGAAGAAAGTGATGAATGGGGATCTCATTCATTGGTTTTTAGAAAACACGGTGCACGTATTACAGTTGCTTCTACAGAGCAAAGTATTCGTGGTATTCGTCACAATGAACATCGACCTGATTTGTTCATTTGTGATGATGTTGAAGATGTACAATCAACAAAAACACGTGGGAGTCGAAATAAGACATACAACTGGTTACGAGGTGAAGTAGTTCCTGCAGGTGATCGTAATACGAGACTTATCATCGTTGGAAATCTCCTTCATGAAGATTCTCTACTTATGCGTATAAAAGATGAGGTTACACAAAATAAAACTGATGGTATATTTAAATCTTATCCCCTTCTCAATGACAATGAACATTGTATATGGCCAGGAAAGTATCCTAATGATAAATCATTAGCAAAAGAAAAAAGAAGTGTTGCAAGTGATGTATCATGGCAACGTGAATATCTCTTACGTATTATTCCAAGTGATGATCAAGTAATTTATCCAGAGTGGCTTCACTACTATGATGAATTACCTGGTGAAGATCACAAGAGTTACCGAGCAACGTATGCAGGTGTTGATCTTGCAATATCAACCAAAGACTCTGCTGATGACACAGCTGTTGTGTTTGCACGTATATATTCTCGTGCAGAAAAATTGCGTATCTATATTTTACCAAATCCTATCGTCAAGAAAATTACATTCCCAGAGCAAGTGGATCTCATGAAAGATATAACAACTACTCATCTTTCAGGTGAAGAAGATAATTTATTCGTCGAAAGTGTCGCCTATCAAGATGCTTTACCACAAATGCTTGAACACCAAGGAATTGATGCAAAAGCAATCAGACCTAAAGGAGACAAGCGAACACGTCTTGCACTTACATCAACAGCAATTAAAGCAGGAATTATAAAATTTCCACGAAAAGGTTGCAAACGTCTCATTGAACAACTTGTTGGCTTTGGTGTAGAAAAAAATGATGATCTCGCTGATGCATTTTCATTACTCATTAATGCAACAATGGACATCCACACTAAAGAAGGCATCTTTCTCATGTTTTGGCTAGGCAGTCATGATGATGACGATATTGTTTATTATACTGACTATGTTGACATGGATAACTTAACACAGATAGAGGGACCATTGTAACGCAGTTCATGTGTTTTGCATAGACTTAGCAAAACATACATTCTCTGTCATTAATAGATATATAACAATTTATTAATGATGTATGAAGACACAAGAATTATCAACAAAAGATATTCGCTATTGCCTATATGCACGTAAATCAAGCGAGTCAGATGAATTGCAGGCTTTATCAATCGAATCACAAATAAAAGAGATGCTTGCAATTGCAGAACGTGAGCATCTCAATGTCATTGACATTAGACGCGAATCGCATTCTGCAAAAGATTCTGGAACACGTCCAGTATTTAAAGAACTCTTAGAAGATATTCATAGAGGACGATATACTGGAATAATAACATGGGCTCCTGATCGATTATCTCGTAATGCTGGTGATTTAGGATCTGTTGTAGATCTCATGGACGAACAAAAATTAGCAGAGATTCGTACTTATGGTCAAACATTTAAAAATTCTCCAAATGAAAAATTTCTTTTGATGATTCTTTGTAGCCAAGCAAAACTTGAAAATGACAACAAAAGCATAAACGTAAAACGAGGTTTACGAGCAAAGGTGGAAATGGGCTTATGGCCATCTGTAGCACCAACTGGCTATCTGAATATCAAAGAGATTGATAAAA
>JAOZUJ010000146.1 GCA_029938745.1 Candidatus Moraniibacteriota bacterium | reverse complement strand
AAATAATGCGATGGATGTATTGACTAATTTTTGAACAAGTAAAAAAATAACAATAATGAGGAGAGATGTGATAATGAATGGGGTAATTCGTAAGGCTGTAAATAGTGGTTCTATCTGCTGTTTATTTAGTGTGCCTTTGTCAAAATTGCTGGGGTCAAAAAATAATAGGCCTGGTCCAGACATAATTGCTGTTGTTACGCCAGGTTTGTCACTTGGTCGTGTATTTTTGAAGTCCAATTCTTTTATATTGTCCCAATATTGTTCAATGCGATCATAAATCCAGAGTCTCTCATCAACATAGGCAGCCTTCCCAATATTGCTAATGCCAAAAAATAAATGAGCACAGATAGCAAATATAACAATAATACCCGTAATATATTTTTGTTTTTGTGTTAGGTGCTCTGATTCATTTTGTATAGATTGGTTATGTTTTTTGTGGTATTGATAAATCAATATGAGACCGTATGCTATAAAGTAAAATCCGATAGCAGTTGGAAATATATCATGCAATGCTGTTTCCCATGTGTTTATTGCAATAACAAACAATAATATTGGAAGCAACAATATAAGAAAAAAATTTTTAACCTTTGTGAGTGGTGGTATTTTTTGTGAGTGTAGCCATATAATACATAAAATTGTAATGACAATAAAGATAATATAAAATAATAAGGGACTTGTTATAAAGCGCCATTCAGAAAAAAGATCTATTTTATGTACAAGAAAGAAAAATGTCGTAATGCTATATGCGATTATAAACATATATAATATGCGATTTTGTACAAATATTTGCATAAGAGCGTAAAAGAAATTATGATAAGAATATAGTTAGTATAACGAATAAATGTCAAAAGTAAAAGCTTTTGTATTAGAGGTTGGTGTACACGAAATAATATATATTTAGGAGCCGGCAGCATTCTTGGTGTGTTTTTGCGTGTGTATCCTCATGCAGAATGATTGCATTTTGATTTAGGTTAAGCGAAAATATTTTATGTAATAAGTTAATTTGCGAAAAAGTGTAAAAAAACGTACAATCAATATGAATGATAATACATATTATTCCGCACTTAATACGGAATCTAAAAAAAATGTATGAATAAAATAGTAAAAGAGGTAAAAAAATATAAATGGATATACATTGCGCTTGTTGGTGTAGTTATCCTGTCTGCATTTTTGCGTTTGTGGGGGCTTGGGAATAATCCTTTTGTGGCGGATGAGTTTTTGGATATGAATGCGACGTATGGATATCATGAGACGGGGCAGTGGCAGGCGTGGGATTTTAATCAAGGTGATGTGAGTGTACGGGACAATGATGCAAGTGACGCTCGAGCGTGGCTTTATCGATGGCAAGTTGCAAAAGTGTTGGATTATCTTCCACCAATTGAATTCAATGTGCGATTAGTCAGTGCTCTGTGGGGAGTCCTTACAACAATTATTTTATATTTTGTCACATTTAGTTTTACAAAAAATCGGTGGATTGCTCTTATTGCAGCGTTTTTGTGGGCTGTGAGTATCCCAGCAATAGAAATTAATCGTAAAATACGCATGTATAGTATGTTTGCACCGATGTTTTTACTCTTTTCTTGGAGCTTATTTCAATTTATTGATTCAATGGGGCGATGTGCATGCACAAAAGGTGCATGTCCTGGAAAAATGATCTGGAAAGGTATTTTGCGACTCAGATGGGTATATTTAATTCCGGTGGTTATTTTTGGTGCAATATCATATCATTTGCATCCGCTGACAGGAAGTATTGCGTTTGTTTTGTTCACGTATTTTGTTGTCATGTTCGTTATCAAAAGAAAGGAACTCGTAGCTCGTAGATATGGTGCGTATGTACTCATAATGCTAATTGGAGCTCTTTTA
>JAOZUJ010000145.1 GCA_029938745.1 Candidatus Moraniibacteriota bacterium | reverse complement strand
ATCAAAACAATCAAAGAGTACATTTCACAGTAACAGACATACAAGGAAGATATTACTTACTAACAGAAGATGGAAACTACACAATGAAAGTAAAAGGACAACCAGCAGGTGGTCACATCTTTGAAAAACATGGAGATATCAAGGTTACTAAGGGGATTGTAAAAGAAGATATTGAAATCTAAAATCTTTGAACATGGTCTATAGGGGTAACGTTAGGGTAACGTTACCCCTTGGAGTGTTTTTTACATAATGATTTTTTGATGTAGGTATGGTAAGATGACGATAGGTGTTTGTAAAATATATTTTTTAGGAGATTTGATATAAATTACATGATGAGAATCACAAAAAATAAAATAAAACGGTGTGTTACGCAAAAAACAATTGCAGTGATGTTGTTTTTTGGTGCTTTTGTGATTTTTGGTGCACATGGTGTTACTGCAAGTGAAGAATTGGACGCTACACTGATAAACACATCTAATGTTATAGAATTTGTAAATAAGGAGCGAGTGGATATGGGCATAGAGCCACTCAAAGAAAATGAATTACTTGATGTAGTGGCACAAAAAAAATTAGATAATATGATGGAGGAAAATTATTTTGCACACACATCTCCAAATGGTACAGATCCGTGGGAGTGGTTTTTGCAATCAGGATATGATTTTGCGTATGCAGGGGAAAATCTTGCGACAGAATTCAATGATGTGTACAAGCAACATAAGGGGTGGATGAATAGTCCAAAACATAAACAAAATATTTTGGACGAACGATTTATATATACAGGTGTTGCTGTGGGGCAAAGGGAGGTGGATGGTAAAAATGTAACGTTAACAGTGCAAGTGTTTGCGACGCCATCGAATGTATCAATTACATCGCCAAATTTTACGCCAGAAACCTTTGAAGTGCCAGATGCATTGTTTTATAAAGGCATAAAAGATGTAAATGCACAGCCACAGGATTATACTGAAGATGATCCACTATTTGTAAAAGCGGGCACTACTGCGTACAATGATACAGATCAATCATCACAAAGAGAATTACAAGTAAAAACATTTGCATGGATCTTTATCGGAATATTGGTCATCGTGATATTTTGGATGGAGTATCACATCTTTGTAAAAAAGGAGAGAAAATAAAAGAATACTTCTTGCATTTTGCTTTCGATCTTAATTAAAAATGAACCTCAATCAACGTGTCATTCCAGAAAATATTATTTGTATCAGAGCGATTAGCGATGATAGACAAATAAATTTGTCCGGAATCTGTACTATAATGTTAAAGTTTAGATTCCGTATAAATGATTTCTAATATTGAACGGACAGGTCAGTGACACTGTCCCTACCAAAAGAAATCTATTTTACGGAATGACAAAATTTGTTTTTTTACTTAACATTTGAATTTGGGATCAGTACACAATGATTGACATGTCATTCATATTGTAGTATGATTGACTGTTGACAAAAATGGTTTTTTGATATCAATATTATTTTTGGCACATCAAAAAAAGTGCAAAGGAGAGATGATGGAAATAGACAAAGAAGAACACATGCAACAGTCCAAGGATCGTGCACTGCAATTTCTTGAAAAAAATGATGTTGCAGGTGCATGGAATTCCATGGTAGCAGATTTGGAGAGACACCCTGAAACAAAGGGGCACTCAGGTATCACATTGGGGATGAAGCTCTATTTGATGGGAAGCATTGTCTCTGTAGAAAAAATGAAAAAGTTCATTGAAGGTTTTAATTGATCTTCACCGAGCAATAATGTCAAGAAAGTGGTAGCGAAAATTCGTTCCCACTTTTTAATTTTTGTTTAGGAATTGCGATTATTATTGTTTTCGTGTATTATCATAGACTGTTTAAATATTGAATATAGCAAGT
>JAOZUJ010000053.1 GCA_029938745.1 Candidatus Moraniibacteriota bacterium | reverse complement strand
CTGTTTCTCTTACAATTGTATTTTGTACACGAATATGTCTTTTTTTATTACTGTCTCCAATCACATTTCTATCAATACATCCAAAATGTTGCAAAAAGATATTAACAGACATGTGCGCACGCTGCAGCGACTCTGCCAATTTGTGATGCGGACCACACTCCAAACAAATACCCACCTTGTCTTGATCATGCATATACGCATCAGTTGCACCTGCGCCTAGATTACTCCAACCTGAAGAAATTACTGGTATATCAAACTGTTTTACGATATCAAATGCATTTTCTTCACAAATTGCAAACGCCTCACCTCTCGGATTAGCAAAGCTATGCAGATCAAGCAGTGCATCACTCTCATCCAAAACACTCATCAACTCTTGCGCACGTATTTCTTCATACGTTTGTCCACTATTATCACGCACAAAACATCGATTCAAGTTTTTTTCACCACAGCGCGCACCCTTTTCCATTGCTTGCAAATTACCATGAGCCAGATATACTGTGCCAGCATCAATTTCCAATTCTTCACGCAATCTATCAATCATTTCAACCCCGACACGTTCATCACCATGGATGCCTCCAAAAATTGCAACTGTTTTTCCTTTTGTTTGCCCTTCTTTTTTAAATATATTATTTACACCATTCATTAAAGTAATGCTTACGTTAAAAAATTAAAATTCAGAGATAAAGAACTCTGGATATTGTTTTTGTAAAATTTCTTTTGTTTTTTGTAATTCTTCACTTGATTCAAAAATACCAAAAACCGTTGGACCTTTTCCTGAAATAGATGCTGCTCGTGCTCCAAATGCTCTCATGGCATTTTTTATTTCCCCTATCACATAACATTGCTCCTGCGCTACAAATGCAAAATCATTGTATACATATTGCACAATGTCATCCAAGGTGTGTGCATTTTCTTTCATACTTAGAGATAATTTTTTTCTATCATCGCTATCCATAAACCATTGCCTTTGATCTAGCTGTCCATATGCCCATGGCGTGCCTATTTCTTCTTTTGGATTTACGACAAGTATTTGTAAATTTGGAAAGTTAAAAATACTTTCGACACCCTCCCCAGCCCCACTCACATACGCAGCAAATGCATCTTGGAGAAAAAACGGAATATCTTTACCTACTTCAGATGCTATCTTAACCAATTCTTCCTCACTGAGCACATTTTCAAAATACTCATTGAGAGCTAAAAGCACACTTGCACCATCACTACTGCCACCGCCAAGTCCTGCCAGCATTGGAATTTTTTTTGTAATTATAATTTTTATACCAACTCTTTTATCAATACGAGAAAAATACTTCTGCGCGACCTTCCAACAAATATTTTGTTCATCTGTTGGCACATCAGGATTGTCACATTCAATCGCAATACTCTCACTATTCTCATTGAATTCCACAACGACCGTATCATAAAGATTCTGAGATTTCATCATAATAGACCGAATCTCATGAAAGCCATCGGAGTATTTTTTCACAACCTCCAAGCAAATATTAAGTTTTGCTGGAGCAGTCATTTGAATTTTTTTCATAATAAAAATAATATCTAATTAATAATATTTTTTATCTCTAAATACACTTCATTTTCAGTAAGTTCTTCAACATTAATGATATGAGCTTTTTTTCTGATATCCTTAACTTTATTTATTTCTTCCCAAAAATATTCGCACTTTTGAGACGTGAACAATCCCGATCTTCCACTAGTATCATATCCACGCTCTTCTGCTCTTTTTGTCACCAATTCCTTTGACGCAAATAATATGATCTCATAAATATCTGCATCATATTTCTCTGCAATTTTATAATAAAAATTTAAAACATTTTTATCAAATGTCATTTTATCAATCACAACATCAACACCTAATTGCAAACATGTTTCTAAAATATTTTGAGATATTGTCATAACCATTTTTCCGCTTTCTTTTGCATTTTCCCTACGCCCACTAATAAACCTTCGTTGTGCATCAATGTCTAGTAAAAAAGACAATGGGATATCGCCATGTATTTTTTCCGCTACAACACTCTTTCCTATTCCACACGGACCATTTATTATAACTATTTTCATATTTTTTTACTTATGCTCTACCGTACCTTTAAAGGTACGGTAGAAATTTAAAAAATCTTTTGTTATTTCTTAATTAAACTAATAATCACAAAAACCTGTACACACCTCATCAAAGTATATATTACCTTTTTAAATTTTTTATAACTGTTTCATCTGAGCAATACGCTTTCTTGATTCTTCTATTCTCTTTTTATCTTCATCTGACTGCATACTATCAAGTACATCAACTAATTTTTCTCCATTAACAACTCTTTGATTTAATTCTATTTCTTTTTCAAGATCTTCCGCAGTTTCTTGATCAAATATGTCACTTTTTTTAAATCTTTCTAACTGTTCAGTAAGATCTTTTACTCTTAATTTAGCTTCTTGAACTTCTATAGAACCCCCGCCTCTCTCAAAAGCCTTGAAAAGCTCCTCTGCTTTTGCCTTATCCTTCTCAGAAACTAATTTTGACTGTTCATCTTTTTTTTCTTTTGGTTTATATGCAGCTGCCTGAGATAAATCCATTGATCCATCTGCTTTTTTTCTTGCACCTGCATAAAATTCGCCTTCTTTCATATATATTATATTAAAAAATTAAATTAATTAAAACTTGTTTAAACTCACGATCACAAAAGCCTGTACACCTTCACCTCTGCCAAATGCTGTCATTTCTTCTCCTGTTGTTGCGTTTATTCCAATGCTACCTATGTCTGTTTCCAAAATTGGTGCGAGGTTTTGTTTTATTTTGTCTTCAATCGGTAAGATCTTTGGTGTTTTGCACTCTACTGATATACCTACGTTATTTATTTCAAAACCGTCCTCTTTCATATGACTCACAGCTACTTTGAGATATTCTCTGCTATCAGTTACCCCTCTTTCATACATCTCATCAGCATAAGTTGAAAAATTCTTTCTGCCAAGTGCCTGCTCAATAGCGGCGCAAAGTGCATGAATGATCACATCACCATCTGAATTTCCCTTAAAGCCAATGACATCATCAACTTGTACTCCACCAAGTACACATCTTTTATTTTCATCTTCACCAAATGGATGAGAGTCTTGTCCTATTCCTACTCTAAACATATTATTTTCTATATTATCATATTATTTTCCACCTTGTCATTCCGACCGTAGCGAATGCGAAGTGGAGGAATCTCAAAACCTACAACGTATCAAATAAATCCTTCGAGATGACACTAGGCACAATACTCTACTTTTGACTCAATATAACCTCAGCAAGTGCCAAATCAATCGGAGTTGTTACTTTAAAATTATTATCAGAGGCTTCTACAATCACAACATCACCGCCAAGTTCTTCGACGAGTGACACATCATCTGTCCCCAAAAAATCTTTTTCATCTGCACTATCAAAAGCTTCCAGTGCTAATTCAAGCTGTATTGCTTGCGGTGTTTGCATATTCCACAATTCACTTCTGTCCACCACACCTTTTGATACATTATCATCAACTCTGCGAATTGTATCTTTTGTCGGATGTGCTACAACACCAGCACCGCTATCTCTTGCTGCATCTGCAACACATTTAATCTCTTCACTACTCACAAATGGATTTGCACCATTGTGAAACAGTACAACAGTGTCAGCCGCATCATAATTATCACAGACACACCTCACACCATTATGTCCTGAATTCTGCCTTTCTTTACCACCTGCAATAATATGAGACACCTTTTCAAATCCAAACTCATCCACAAGTCCCTGCATATCGTCAATCTCATTTTCTTTTGCGACAATAACAATTTCATCTATATCAGCAGACTGCTCAAAATTATCCAAAGTATAAAAAATAAGCGGTTTTCCACCCAATTCCAAAAATACCTTATTTTTATCCGCTCCCATCCTCTTGCCCATCCCCGAAGCAAGTATAATTGCAATATTCATATAAACTACATATTATCACCTCTTACCCTTTCATTTATCTTATCGCAATTAGACTTTTTCCACAAGAATCACATATTTAATTACCCATTTAAATGGATATTTAAATGGGTAATTAATAGATGATTGAATATTTATTAATTTACTCAACAAAAATCGTACCAAAATAACTTGTTGTTTGCGCAAAAGACTCATCCATCAATCTGCCAGAGTTTGCATGGTGTAATATCTCTGATTTTTTTATATCTAATTGTTCCATGACTTGCAATAGTGTGACAATTGCCTCTGGCGAATCAAGATAATCACTATTCATTTGAAGTAGCGCACCATAATCATGCCCTTCCATTGCTTTCAATGTCTTTTCATCATTCTTTTCTGCTTCATCACTATTTAAATAATGAGAAAAATCCACAGACGCAACAACAACTGTTTTATCATCTACACTATCTGCAATGCTCTGAGACAAGCCTTGCAACTGTTCTCTCGTCATATTTTGACGTAAAATAAGTGGCACAATACGAACGGTATTGTCATAATATGAAATAAATGGCAATAATCCGCCAATTGCGTGTTCTTTATCTAATATATCCTCATCTGCTACTACATAATCTTTTTGTATAAGTGAACTGATAATTTCATCATGTGGCATTATTTTCCCATATGGAGTCTCCCACGCAAGTCCACTTGTGAGAACTGGTGCATTTCCGATGTTTTGATGATTTGGTGCAAGTAAAATAATTGTCTGCGTACCTTGCTGTGCGATTTTTGCAAAGATATCAGCAATTATAAAACTAGCGAGAAGATGGTGTGGCACGATCGCACCAGAAATGTGCTTGTCACTTTTTTCTTGTGATCGCTCTGCAGAAACACCTCGCTCAAAAAAATACTCATCAAAAAACTGCTCTGTACTGTGAACACTGTTATCCTCATTCACTATCTGTTGTTCTTTTTCACTATATTTAGCATCATCAAACAAACCATATTTCAAAATAAGAAGTACGCCAACAACACTAACTGTAAATATCACAGCGCCAATGATCTTATATTTTTTTGAAACTTTACGATACATTATGTTTTTTGCGTAAGAACACAACAAGCCCTAATGATACGATCGTCAGTAGCACAATAAAACCAACTGCAATACTTTTTAACTGTGAGTCACTCAACACATTCTTTTGTTCATCTACTTTACTTCCATCCACACTCACAACTTGTGATTCATTATTGATATGCATTGCTATCGAACCTGAATGTGCATAAATCTCTGGCATATACATGAGTGCCGCTTGTGCAGGTGGCACATTATAGTCACCACCACTCACAACACGAGCTCTATATCGATAATGTTTCTGACCACCTTTATATATATAACTATCAGAAATAATAACACCATTTTTTGTATATTCTTTTTGTGCATAATTATATTCATCGTAAGATATATCATCTCGTGACACATTATCTAAATGCTCATTAAGTGGCACCATACCAGCTGGCAATTGATCCTCGATCATAAAATAATAATCCCCTGTCTTCAGTCCATCTACCACAAAATCAACAATAACGGTATCTCCGATACCAATGGAATAATTTTCACCTTTTGCATTTGTGTAAGAACGTTTCAAAGAAATTGTTCGCGAAACAGGCTCTGCTTCATTGCTTGTATGATACAACCTCGTCAGAAGTGTTGAATACAATGTTACTGGCTCCTTATCTGTTTTAATAGAAACAATTGAACCCTCATCTTTGATTTTATCTACAGGAATTTGTACGGTTGTCAGCGTATCATTATCTGTAAATGTTTTTGTTGCCATGAGTGTATCATCCGCAAAGATCTTTGCTGTATAATTTTGTGATTTCTCCTGTTCACGCTCAGCATATGCGACAAATCCCTCCATAGCTTGTGCTGTTGCAAAAGTGCTTGTCCAATATTCTTTTTGGCGAGAAGTAAGGAAATGATGCATTACTCGTGAAGCCGTATCCGTGTCCCCATCAGACAACAGAAATGCTCTTAGTGCTATACCACTTGAAGCGTCAATTGAGCCAAAGCGATCTTTGTTTCCAGCTGGCCAAAATGAACTATTCCCCTCACTTTTCATTTGTGACACAAGTACATCATATCCATTCGTTCCCTTGTTTGTGTACCCATTACGTACATTTGCAATTACAGCCATTGCCACAAGGTCAGAATCAAGTCCCGTAGGCACACGAAGCTCTGGCAGTTCATCATTATCAAAAATGGAACGACCATACACAGCCATAATCTGTGTATCTAGTGACATTTCCCCAGTAAATTCTTCGCCATCTTGATTCACAAAAAGTTGCGTTCCGTCTCGTGATATTTGACGATCAAAGTAATGTTGCGATCTTGAAAGAGTATCAGTACCAACTTCATATCCAAGTGATTGTGCACGAACCATATATTCTGCCACATACGCAGACAAAAACACATTCGAGTGACCGCCCCACCAGCTCCATCCACCATCTGCATTTTGTTTATCAGTTAATCGTGCAATACCCACTTTAATAATTTCATCAATATTCTTGCCCGTAATTGCATCTGCAAAAAATACTGGATTTTCTTTTGCTAAAACAGCTGGCATAAATGCACTTGTCGTTTGTTCCATACAGCCATACGGATAATGGATCAAATAATTCATCGCACCTGTAAGTGAGCTCATCACAGTTGATGCAACTGTCAATTCAACAGTTGTTTTGTCATTACGCGCATCTTCACTGATATGTAATTCATAAGGCTCATCTCCTGTGTGTGCAGAAGAATCCGTCTCCCAAAAACCAAATTGCTCAACAGGAACTTGTTTATATACAGC
>JAOZUJ010000005.1 GCA_029938745.1 Candidatus Moraniibacteriota bacterium | reverse complement strand
TATCAAAACAAACATGATCCTTGCGATTGCATTTACAGAGGCTATTGCAATTTATGCATTAGTAGTAGCACTTATTATCCTTTTTGTATAATAATCTCATATTTGGTGCATTTCCGTGTCAAAAGTGAATAAATTCAATTGATAATTGGTTTACAATTATTGGTTCGCAATCATTGTGGCTGCGAACCATAGATGGTTAACTAATTTTAGGTATATTTAGTAAGATATAATTTATCCTCCTTCGCTCATAATAATGAGCTACGGCGGACGAAGAAAAAATATGAACGAATTATTGACAAGCTTGGGCATTGATTGGAGACTATTTATTGCGCAATTGATAAATTTTACAATTTTATTGTTGATTTTGTATAAATTTGCATATAAACCAGTTCTGAAAATGTTTGATGATCGTACATCAAAAATTGAAAAAGGTCTTGCAGATGCAGAAGAATCACAAAAAAAATTAGCAGAAATTGAAGAAAAGGAAAAAGAAGTTTTAATAGAAGCAAAAAAACAAGCAAAAGATATTATCAAAAAAGCAGAGGATCAGGCAGAAATTAATAAAGCAGAACTTGTTGCGGTCGCAAAAGAAGAATCTGATAAGATCGTACAAAAAGCACAAAAAGTTGCAGGAGAGGAAAAAGACAAGATGGTTACAGAAGTAAAGAAAGAAATTTCGATACTTGTATCTGTTGCAGTAGAAAAAATCGTAAGTGAAAAAATAGATGATACGAAGGATGCACAAATTATTAATGATGTGATAAGTTAAGAAATATTATATGAAAGTGTCTGCAAAACAATACGCGAATACACTTTATTCTCTTACAGAGAGTAAAGGTGAGCGAGAAATTGATCAGGTTATTGTGAAATTTGTATCATATCTGAAAAAAACAGGGAATTTGAAAAAATCACATGATATTGTTGAGCAATTTAATGCTGTATATAATGAGCAACACAATATCATTGAAGCAACTGTTACAAGTGCACGTACGTTAGATATAAATGAACAAAACAAAATAAAACTGTTTATCGGAAATCATTATGGCGCAAGTGATGTTATCGCACAATATGTTATTGATCGTAAAATTAAAGGCGGTATTATTATAAAGGTTGGCGATGAGGTGCTTGATGGTAGCATTCAACAACGGATAAACATTTTAAATCGTAATTTAAAGGTTAAAACGTAGAAAATAATTAACAGTATAACTATTTTAAAAACAATATGAGTAAGGATTATATTATAGAACAATTGAAAAAGCAGATTGTAGATGCTGAGATTGACACGCAAACGGAGCGAGTTGGTACCGTTTTGGAGGTTGGTGATGGGGTTGTCCGTATGGATGGTCTTTCGGATGTAATGGCATCAGAAATGTTGACATTTTCCAATGGTGCCGTGGGTGTTGCGCTGAACCTTGAAGAAGACCAGGTGGGTGCTATGGTTTTGGGTGATTATACGGGTATTAAAGAGGGTGAAGAGGTGCGTTCAACAGGGAAAATTCTTTCAATTCCAGTAACAGAGAAGATGATTGGTCGTGTAATTGATCCTTTGGGTGATGCAATCGATGGAAAAGAAGACATCGTATCAGATAAACGGTATCCGATTGAAAATCTTGCACCAGGTGTAATTGAGCGTAAATCTGTACATGAGCCAGTACAAACAGGTATTAAATCAATTGATTCAATGATTCCAATAGGGCGTGGTCAACGTGAGCTGATCATTGGAGACAGGCAAGTAGGCAAAACTGCAATTGCAATTGATACGATCATCAATCAAAAAGGACAAGACATGATTTGTATTTATGTTGCGATTGGACAAAAAGAATCAAAAGTTGCACGTATTATGGGTGAATTAGAAAAGCAGGGTGCAATGGATCATACTATTATTGTTGTAGCCGGCGCATCTGACCCAGCGGCATTTTCATTTATGGCGCCGTATGCAGGTGCTGCAATTTCTGAGTATTTTATGGATCAAGGGAAAGATGTTTTGGTTGTGTATGATGACCTTTCAAAACATGCATGGGCATATCGTCAAATTTCTCTTATCTTGAAACGTCCACCAGGACGTGAGGCATATCCTGGAGATATCTTTTATCTACATTCTCGTCTTTTGGAGCGAGCTGCAAAGCGTGATGAAAAGTATGGTGGTGGATCTGTAACAGCATTGCCAATTATTGAGACACAGGCAGGAGATGTGAGTGCATATATTCCAACAAATGTTATTTCTATTACAGATGGTCAGATTTATCTTGAATCAGATTTGTTTAATAAGGGTATTCGTCCAGCGCTTAATGTTGGTTTGTCAGTGTCACGCGTAGGTTCAAGTGCACAGACTAAAGCAATGAAAAAAGTGTCAGGACAGTTACGCCTCGACCTTGCACAATTTCGTGAATTGGAAGCATTTGCACAATTTGGCTCTGATCTAGATGAGCAAACACGTGCACAAATTGAGCGTGGACAAAGAACAATTGAATTATTGAAGCAAAATCAATATGCGCCGATGCTTGTTGAAGAGCAGACAGTTGTGCTTTACGCTTTGACAAACGGATTTATGGATGATGTGGCAATAGAAGATATATCAAATTGGGAAGACGAATTCAGAAAATACATGCGCTTACAACAAAAAGATATTTTGGATGCAATTGTTGATAGCGGTGAGATAAGCGATGAAACAGTAGAAAAGTTAGAGGTTGCAATTAAAGATTTTAAAGATACTTTTTCAGAATAATTTATGTCAAATTCCAAGGAAATTCGAAGTCGAATCAAATCTATTAATAATACGGGAAAGATTACGCGAGCAATGGAAATGGTTTCTGCTGCAAAGATGCGTAAATCAACTGAACGTGTTTTGCAAATCCGAGAATATGCGCACGCCGCATGGAGTGTTTTGACAAACCTTGCACGTGCTTTTGAAAATTATGAATACGGTCTATTGGCAGTGCGTGAGGTACGGAGCGTTCTCGTTGTGGTTATCACTTCAAATCGTGGTCTATGTGGTTCATTTAATGCGCAGATCATGAAAAAGGTAAAAGAAGAAATAGAACATCCAGAAAAGTTAAAAATTAATCGTATTGGTACAAAGAAAATTGATTCACCAGTTGCTGACAAGGATCTTAAAATTGATTTTATTACAGTTGGACGTAAAGGTGAAGGACTGGTAAGCAAGCTTGGTAAAGAGATCATTGCAGCATTTCCAGAATTAACATATTTACCAGGAATCGATGAGGTACGTCCATTATCACAAATCGTTATTGATGAATATCTTGACAAAAAGTATGATAAAGTTGTGATTGCATATACGGATTATGTTTCAACGATGACGCAAGAACCACGTATTCGTCAGATTTTGCCAATATCAAAAATTGATTTGGAAAAGCAAATTGCTGAAATGGATAATATTGCGAAAAAATCAGGAATAGTAAAACCACGAATGGAGTATAAGGTTGAACCAAGTCCAAAAACAGTATTGAAACATGTTTTTCCACGACTGATTGAAATGCAACTCTACCATGCAATTTTGGAATCAAATGCGTCAAAAGAGTCTGCACGTATGATGGCAATGAAAAGTGCTACTGATGCTGCAAAAGAAATGAGTGAAGAATTGACATTAGCATATAATCAGATTCGTCAAATGAAGATCACGCAGGAAATTGCAGAAATTAGTGCAGGTAGAGCCGCACTTGAATAAGTTTTTATATAATAATTCTAATATCTAAAGTTTAAACATATGAATAAAGGAAAGATCACACAAATTATTGGTCCAGTTGTAGATGTAGAATTCTCTGATGATATGCCAGAGATTTACCATGCATTGGAAGTTATTGTTTCAAGTGATGAAAAAATAGTGTTGGAGACACAGCAACATGTTGGTGGTAATAAGGTGCGAGCTGTTGCGATGGCATCAACGGATGGATTGAAACGTCAAATGGAGGTTATTGATACAGGTGCACCGATTAGTGTGCCAGTCGGGGAAGGTGTCCTTGGTCGCATGTTCAATCTTCTTGGAGAAACAATTGATGGAAAGGATGAGCAAATAAAAGTAACACGAAAAGATCCAATTCATCGTGATGCACCAAAATTTTCTGAGCAGTCTACGGAAACAGAAATTTTAGAAACTGGTATTAAGGTTGTTGATCTTATTTGTCCTTTTGTAAAAGGTGGAAAAATTGGTCTTTTTGGCGGTGCTGGTGTTGGTAAGACTGTACTTATTCAAGAGCTTATACGTAATATAGCACAGGAGCATGGTGGATATTCGATTTTTGCTGGTGTGGGTGAACGTACTCGTGAAGGAAATGATCTGTATTATGAAATGAAAGAGTCTGGAGTATTGGATAAAACGGCACTTGTTTTTGGTCAAATGAATGAACCACCAGGAGCACGTCAACGTGTTGCACTTTCTGCACTTACAATGGCAGAATACTTCCGTGACGTAGAAGGTCGTGATACATTGCTATTTATTGATAATATTTTCCGATTCACGCAAGCTGGGTCTGAAGTGTCTGCGCTTTTGGGACGAATTCCATCAGCTGTGGGTTATCAACCAACCTTGGCAGAAGAAATGGGGCAATTGCAAGAGCGCATTACATCTACACAAGAGGGGTCTGTAACATCTGTACAGGCTGTATATGTACCAGCTGATGATCTTACTGATCCAGCGCCAGCAACAACATTTGCACATCTAGATTCAACAGTTGTGCTCTCTCGTCCACTGACAGAGTTGGGTATTTATCCAGCGGTTGATCCACTTGATTCAAATTCAACAATTCTTGATCCAAATATTATTGGTGAAAATCATTATGATGTTGCTCGTCGTGTTCAGCAGGTGTTGCAACGATATAAAGATCTACAAGATATTATTGCAATTTTGGGCATGGAAGAGCTTTCTGATGAGGATAAAGTGACTGTTTCTCGTGCACGTAAAATCCAGAAATTTTTATCACAACCATTTTTTGTTGCAGAACAATTTACTGGATCAGAAGGAAAGTATGTAAAAATTGAAGACACTGTCAAAGGATTTAAGATGATCCTCGATGGTGATATGGATGATGTTCCTGAGCAAGATTTTTATATGAAGGGCTCAATTGATGGAGTACGTGAAAGTAAATAATCTGATTGTAATCAAAGAGTATGTCAATTATCAAAATTAAAATTGTAACACCAGAACAAGTTATATGTGAATGCGAAGCACAACAGGTCACATTACCTGTTACTGATGGAGAAGTGACAATTTTACCAAATCATAGATCATATATTGCATCGCTTAAAATTGGAGAGATTATTGCAAAAAAAGACGGTGCGGAAAACAACATTGCCGTTGTTGGAGGATTTTTGGAATTTCATGATAATAAATTAGTTGTTCTTGCTGATGAGGCAGAACGAGCGGAAGAAATTGATATTGAAAAAGCGGAGGCTGCAAAACAGCGTGCTGAAGATATTAAAAATAATGTTATTAAAACGGATGAAACAGAGTATGCACATGTTGCAGCAACATTAGAAAGA
This sequence comes from Candidatus Moraniibacteriota bacterium, assembly GCA_029938745.1. GTDB lineage: Bacteria > Patescibacteriota > Minisyncoccia > Moranbacterales. The sequence continues at coordinate 17,342 of JAOZUJ010000005.1, read as the reverse complement.
GAAATGTCAAGAATTAAGATTGCGAAGAAATATTTATCACGAAAAGGACTTTAAAATAAAGAAATGCATAATACGAGTGAAATAGCAAAAGAAATTTTTACAAAGTGGAACGAGACACTTCAAACAAAGGATAAACAAAAAGTAGCTGAAATGTATAGTGAAGATGCAACATTTTTACCGACATTAAATGGAGAATTGAAAGTAGGTATTAGTGGTGCAATAGGATATTTTGAACATTTTTTACAAAAAAATCCATTTGGCACTATTGTTGAAAGTGTGACACAGGAATCTGCAGACGGAGATACTATTATATATTCGGGATTATATGATTTTGAAATTGGTCCGGAAGATAATAGGGAGGTTGCAAATGCACGATTTACATATGTATTTCAAAAAAATGAAAATGACGAGTGGAAGATCATTCATCATCATTCATCGCTGCGGCCTGAATAAATTTACTGATCTGTAAGCAACAGAATTAATCATTTATTAATAAATGATTAATCAGTGATTAAACTGTAAACAAAAAACCGCCATGTTGGTGGTTTTTTAGCATGTCACTCTCGTGCAAGTAAGAGCGATATTTAATATAATGGTTGTTTAGGCATCTGGTAAAACTTGTAGCGCATCATTGAATCTATTGATAAAATTGAATGTACCAATTACAGCAGTAATTTCTACGATTTCTTCATCACTAAATGTTTCTTGCATTTTTTTGATTAAGTCTGGTTCAATGCTGTAAGCGTGCTCAGTCGTTGCTCGTGCGTATTCAATTGCAAGTGCTTCTTTTGGATCAGTCGTTTCATCAATGTTTTCAAGGTCTTTTTGCTCAATTCCAAAACCAGCGAGTTTTGTTTGTGTTGCGCCAACACAAAATTCACATTTATTAATGTCTGACACGACATACGCCACCTTCCACTTTAATGTGCTTGCAACGGGAGCGTCATCCATAACTGATTTAAAGAGTGCAAAAAATCCGACCATTGTGTCTTCGCAATTTGCCATTACTTCTAGCCATTTTGGAACCTTTCCGCTACCTTGGATGAAATTTTCAAAAATTTCTTTGGCTTCTCCGTGTAGTTCATCAGAAGAACAACGATGTACAATTGGTTCTGTTGGTGTCATAGAGTTATTATTATAAATTATGTTCGTAGTATACATTACATTAATGGACTTGACAAATAAACGTTTTTTTGGTAATATACTTGGAAGATAAAAAAGTAGGTATTTAAAGGATAATTTTAAGAAATATTTATGAAAACTACGCAAAACGAGCAAAAAGAAGATGTAAAATTTTATGATGTATTTAACGTTGTTTTGGTAAATATGCCAGACAGATCACGTGACATTGTTGCGAAGCGTTTTGGCATTGGCGAAGAAAAGCCACTCACATTGCAAGCAATTGGTGATGAATATGACATTACGCGTGAGCGCGTGCGACAAATTGTGCAATCTGGGCTGAAAAATGCTTGTGCTGCTGATGACTGTTCTGAATATGAAGAGGCACAAGATGTGATTGTTGCGTATATTATGGAGAATCATAACATTGTATCGATTGATGATCTTGAGCGAGAACTTGGCGGTAATGATGTTAATGAACAAGGCTCAATCAGATTTTTGATTGAAGGAATGGACAATGTGGAAATAGTGAATGCAAAAAAATATCCAGTTAATGAAGAAATAATTACATTATCAGATTTTGATATTGATGAGTGGACAACAGTGCATGATGATGTAAAAGAAATTTTTGAGGAAAAACAAAAGGTATATACAAGTAAAAGATTGCAAGAGAAAATTGCTGACAATCAAGATATTACACACGAACAATTAGAACAATATCTTGTAATCTCACGTGAAATTGATAATAATCCATTTGATAAATGGGGACTATCTGAATGGGATGAAATTTCTCCACGGGGCGTGCGTGAAAAAGCATTGCTTATTATGAAAGAAAAAAATGAACCAATGCATTTTCGTGACATTGCACAAGCAATTGATGACAATGGACTTGGTAAAAATGGTAAAAAATCTCATCCGCAAACAGTGCACAATGAATTAATCAGAGATGATAATTTTGTATTAGTTGGACGCGGTGTCTATACACTCAATACAGATAATCATGTAGATGGTACCGTAAAAGACGTTATTGAAAATATCTTACAAAATTCAAAAGAGCCACTTTCAACTCAAGAGGTAGTTGATCGCGTATTAGAAATGCGATACGTAAAACCTTCAACTGTAAAAGTGAACTTAAACGCAGTAGCAAAAAAAATGAATAAAAAATACACACTAGATACGAATGTATCTTAATGGTATAATAATGACGTAGAATAAATTAACATTTTCGATGTCAGAATTTTTTGCACAGATTGCTACAGTATTTTCTGCCACATGGTTTATTGTCATGCCGGTCCTTTTTTGGTTTGTCTTTAAAAGTTTGTGGGGAAGGCATGTGTATATAGCTGATTTTTTGATGAAGCAAAATGAGGTCATGCTTGAGATTATCCCACCGCGTGAAATAGAAAAAAGTCCAAAGGTAATGGAGCGTTTTTTTGACTCTCTTGCAGCGACAGATGCAGGTGTTAGTGTTTTTAATATGTATTGTCATGGGGCTGGCAATCCATTTTTTAGTTTAGAGATTGTTGGCACAGAAGGTACGGCACATTTTTATATTCGCACACCAGCTGCTTTGCGTGACTTTGTGGAAGCTTCGTTGTATGCACAATATCCAGATGTAGAGATTATTGAAGCAGAAGATTATACGTATCAAATACCTAATGTAATTCCAAATGAAGAGTGGACATTGAAAGGATTTGATCTGGCATTATTAAAGTCAGATGCATATCCAATTAAAACATATCAATATTTTGAAGAAGAAGTAACAGGTAAGATGATTGACCCTCTTGCAAGTATGTTGGAGACAATTGGAAACTTAGGACCAGGGCAACACATGTGGTTGCAGTACGTTATTCGTGCAGATCGACCACCGTGGTTTGATGATTGGGGACAAAGTACTGTAGAAGAGTTTATTGGTAGAGGCGCAAAGCCACAAAGTATATGGGCACGTGTTTGGTATGATGTTAAAGATGTCTTTGGTGGCGTTGCGGTTGGATGGGATCATCCGCCAGAATTTTCTGTGCTAGAGGAAACAAAATCTGATGAGCAACCGGTGGAATTTAAATTAACACCAGGAGAAAAACAAACGTTAAAAGCTTTGGAAGAAAATATTTCTAAACTGATGTTTTCAGTAAACATGCGATTAGTTGTGGTTGGACAAAAAGATTTTTTTACGCCTGTAAATTTGGCTGGCGCAATGTCTTCCATCAAGCAGTTTTCAGATAATCACACAAATCAGTTTGTACCAGTTGACAGATCAAAGGTGTATGCAGATTATGTAAATGTAGAATCGCGTATGGCATACCGTATGCGCAAAATGTTGACGAGATATCGTGATCGTGATGATACGGGGTATCCATTTCATTTGAGCTCAGCAGAGCTTGCGACAGTTTTTCATTTACCAGATATGTCTGTGGAAGCACCGAGTGTACAATGGTCTGATTCTCGTCGTGGTAGTGCGCCAAGTAATTTACCATTCGAATAATTTTCTCTGCCCATCTCTAAATTATGTTATAATAAACCAGTTGATAAATCTTATATTAAAATATGTCTGAAATAACAGCATTTGCTCAAACAAATTTTCGCAATCAAAGTACTGCATTTGGTATTAAAACTGATGATAGACGACGGCATCTGTATGCAATCGGGAAAACTGGTATGGGTAAGACAAATATGCTCGAAAATCTTGCAATTCAAGATATTCGTAATGGGCGTGGTTTGTGTTTTATTGATCCACATGGTGATACGGCAGAAAAATTGATCAGTATGATACCACCAGAACGTATTAATGATGTAATCTATTTTAATCCAGCAGACCAGGATTTTCCAATATCTTTTAATGTGCTAGAGGAAGTGCCACGCGAATTTCGTCCATTGGTTGCATCTGGTCTGATTGGTGTATTTCAAAAATTGTGGGCAGATTCATGGGGTCCACGATTGGAGTATATTCTCCGAAATGCACTTTTGGCATTATTGGAAACACCTGGAAGCACATTACTTGGTGTTATGCGGATTCTTGTTGATAAAAAATATCGTATTCGTGTAGCAAATAATATTACAGACCCTGTTGTAAAATCATTTTGGACAGAAGAATTTCCAAAGTGGAATGAACGTGTATTGCAAGAGGTAATCTCTCCAATTCAAAATAAAGTTGGTCAATTTCTCACAAGCCCGATTATTCGTAATATCGTTGGACAAACAAAATCTGCATTTGATGTGCGGACGATTATGGATGAAAAAAAGATTCTTATCCTCAATCTTGCAAAAGGACGTATGGGTGAGGATAATAGTGCACTTATTGGTGCGATGCTTATTACAAAGATACAACTTGCTGCAATGGGGCGTGTTGATATGGATGAAGATAAGAGAGAAGATTTCTATCTCTATGTTGATGAATTTCAAAACTTTTCTACGGAATCATTTGCAAATATTTTATCTGAGGCACGTAAATATCGTTTGAATTTAATTTTGGCAAATCAATATATTACACAAATTGATGAAATTGTACGTGATGCAATTTTTGGAAACGTCGGAACACTCGTATCATTTCGTGTTGGCGCGATTGATGCAGAATATTTGGAAAAAGAATTTGAGCCAATTTTTACAATGAATGATATTGTGAATTTACCAAAATATAATATTTATTTGAAATTAATGATCGATGGTATTGCTGGAGATGCTTTTAGCGCAATTACATTACCACCAATTGAAAGAAAATATGAAGATAGTAGTGAGAAAGTAATTGCAGTATCACGAGAACGTTATGCGCAAGACAGAGAAGCTGTGGAAGAAAAAATTGCGCGGTGGAGTGGCATGCTAGTAGAGTCTCCACAAAGTAGTGACAAAAAAAATATAACACAGTCAACTGCAAATATTCCAACAAGTCAAAAAAAAGGAGAAAAAAAGGAAATTAAAAATGATGACGAACAATCAGCACAAAAAGAAATATATAATGCAGTATGTGCATCATGTGATTTAGAAATACAAGTACCATTTAAACCAGATGGGAATCGACCTGTGTTTTGCAAGGAGTGTTTCAAAGATCATCAGCGTGTGATAGCAAAGTCAAAAAAAAACGATGAGCAGCGTATTGCAGAGGCAAAAAAACCAACAAAACCAAAAACACAAAAAAAAGAAACAATTGTGACAGAATCAGAAGATGTCATTACTGTGGATGAGACAGCAATGAGTTTATCGCAATTAAAGCATGTAGCGCCAAAAAAGTTTAAGCATTCATCAAAAAAATCAAAAGTTGATACTGCAGGTGTACGAGAAATGATCAATAAATCACGTAAAGAAAACGAATAAATATATGTCAGAAATACTTTTGTGGATAGGCGTTTTTATATTGTCAATGATCGTTATGCTAAAGGGTGCCGATTGGTTTTTGGTTGCAAGTGAAACAATTGGACGTATTTTTGGTTTGTCTGCATTTATTATTGGAGCAGTGATTGTTGGGTTAGGAACATCATTACCAGAGTTGGCTGTTGCACTTTTTGCACTTGCAGAAGGAGCTCCAGAAGTAATTGTGGCAAATGCAGTTGGGTCAAACATTTCAAATATCTTGCTCATTATAGGTATATCTGCAATTGTTGCACGCAAGCTTGTTGTGTCAAAGAGTCTGATTGATATTGATCTGCCAATGCTTGCGGCAAGTACAGTGATCTTTATTGCAATTGCGTGGAATCAGAGAATTGATTTTGGTGAGGCATTGATTTTATTAGCTTCTTATCTAATTTATTTTTTGTACACAATCTTTTCAAAAGAAGGAAAAGAAAATACGGATAAATCAGAAAAAACAAGGGAAAAAATTTCGTGGAAGTTGATTTCTATGTTTATTTTTGGCGCAGTAGCATTAATTTTTGGCGCAAAGTATCTCATAGAATCTGTCATCCATATTGCAGATTTATTTAATGTAAAATCAGCACTTATCTCTATCACGGCAATTGCACTTGGAACATCACTTCCAGAACTTATTGTTTCAGTGAAGGCAGCTCTTGCTGGAAAGTCGGATTTGGCTGTTGGAAATATTTTTGGTTCAAATTCTTTTAACCTTTTGATAGTCGTGGGTGTTCCTGCATTATTTACACAGTTGCATATTGACCCAATAACATTTCAGGTAGGTATTCCAATTATGGCTGGAGCAACGCTACTTTTCATTGTGAGTGGTATTTCAAAGAAAATTCATATGTGGGAAGGTGCAATGTTCATTATGTTCTACATATTTTTTATCGGAAAACTTTTTAATTTTTTCTAAGTGCACTTGAAATGTTATTTTTTTTACAGTATGATTAAGTCACGTTAAATTACTTGTTAAATATATTTTGGATTATGTATATCGATACACGGGGCATGTCGCATGAAGATAAGGTAAAGAAGAAGCGACAACTGACGATGCAAAAAATGTCGTATGATTCTGATGTGAAAAAAGTAATTCGTAAACAGGAAGAACTGCGTGATGAATTACGACGTTTTGAACGTGAAAGAGATCGTATTGAAATATACATTAAAGAAAATGCCCAGAAGGAACATACAGCAAAAGAAAAAGAGACGTTTATTAATGAAGAACTACGTCAAATTAAGAAACAATTAATTGATTTAGGATAAAACTATGCAAAGTTTATATGGACATTTGGAAAATGATATAGAAGCAGAAGAAGAAAAAAATGGAGAGTCAATAACAAGCTCTGTAAAAAGTAGTTTAAAGAGTTGTAGTGATAAGCTGATGTACGTAAAATCAGTAGATGATGTTGATACAACACTCAAAACATATCACATAACGAAGCAGTATATTGGAAAATATATTAATTGGTCAGTAGCAGATAAATTTGAACGATTTATTGAGGATTTGAAAGTTCGTCTTACTTAAATGATAAATAAATTATGAAAGCATTGGATATTCGGAATAAATACATTGATTTTTTTGTGAAAAATGGACACGCTCAAATTCCGTCGAGTCCAATTGTGCCAGAAAATGATCCAACAACACTTTTTATTACAGCTGGGATGCATCCGCTGGTGCCGTATTTGATGGGGGAAAAACATCCAAAAGGTACGCGACTTGTTAATGCACAAAAGTGTATTCGTACAATTGATATTGATGAGGTAGGTGATACAACGCATCATACGTTTTTTGAGATGCTCGGTAATTGGTCGCTCGGTGATTATTTCAAAGAAGATGCAATTAAATGGAGCTGGGAATTTTTGACGAGTGAGCAGTGGTTGGGACTTGATGTTAATAGAATTGCTGTTTCTGTTTTTGAGGGCGAAAATCATGGTAAGGACAGTGAAATTCCTTTTGATACAGAGTCATATGAAACATGGAAAACAATTTTTAAAGAGTGTGATTTGCCAACTGAGCGTATTGCAAAGCTCAACCGTGATGCAAATTGGTGGGGGCCAGCAGGACAGACAGGTCCGTGTGGACCTGATAGTGAAATGTTCTATTGGGTTGGTAATCCAGATGAGGTGCCAGATAGTTTCAATGATGATCATGATAATTGGGTTGAAATTTGGAATGATGTATTCATGGAATATCATAAAAATGAAAAAGGTGAGTATGTAAAAATGGAGAAACAAAATGTCGATACTGGTATGGGACTTATACGTGTTTTGGCAGCCATGAATGGCTTGGATGATAACTACAAAACAGAATTATTTTCGCCAATTATTGCAAGAATAGAAGAGTTGTCAGGTTTTGAGTACGGAGATAGGCCTGATCAAGAGTATATTGATAGCGGTGAGCAGTGTTGGGTTGATACGAGGAGATCAATGCGTATTGTTGCAGATCATATAAAAGCGGCAGTATTTATGATTGCAGATGGCATAGAGCCAGCAAATTCTGATCGAGGATATATCTTACGTCGACTCATTCGTCGCGCAATACGTCAGGGGCACTCTCTTGGGATAGAAGATAATTTTACGACAGAAATTGCAAAAGTTGTGCAGGGAATGTATAAAGATGTTTATCCAGAGGTTACACAAGAAAAAATAGTTATTGAATTACAAAAAGAAGAAGAAAAATTTCGCAAGACTCTTATTAATGGATTGAAATTGATTAATAATTACGAATCAAAAATTAGTAACGATGGAAAAGATATAACGGGAAAAGATATTTTTGATCTATATCAAACATATGGATTTCCAGTTGAAATGAGTTTTGAGGAGTTGGAAAAAATGAATGTTGAATTTGATGAGGTGGAGTTGCAAAAAACATTTGATGAAGCACTTGCAAAACATCAAGAGTTATCTCGTACAGCAAGTGCGGGGATGTTCAAGGGTGGACTTGCTGATAATGAAGAGGAAACAAAACAATTACACACAGTTGCACATCTCATGCTTGCAGGATTGCGGAAGACTTTGGGGGATGATGTACACCAAAAAGGATCAAATATTAATGGTGAACGTGTACGATTTGATTTTTCATATTCCGGAAAAATGACTGATGAGGAGAAAAAAGCGGTAGAGGATTATGTAAATGAAGCAATAAGTGCAAAAGTATCAGTTACAATGAAAGAAATGACACTTGAAGAAGCGCGTAATAATGGTGCTGAAGGTGCATTTGAAAATAAATATGGCGATGTAGTGAAGGTGTATACAATTGGAAAATATTCTACAGAAATTTGCGGTGGTCCACATGTGGAAAATACAGGAGAAATTGAGGGAACTTTTAGAATCAAAAAAGAAAAATCATCAAGTGCTGGTGTGCGACGTATTAAAGCAATTGTTGAATAAATTGATGATATAATAGAAAATCTTTATAAAAACTACTACTAAACTTCAGTAGTAGTTTTTATTTTTGTGGATAAGCTGTGGATAAGTTATTGATTTTTGGTAGAATCTGGTGTTTTTTTGTGTTGACGTGTTCTAGTAAAGTGGTGTAGAATGTCATTGTAGACCTAAAAGTGGTGAAAGGTGGTGAAATTTATGTAAATGCATCTATGTTTATTGGAGAATACAATCATTCTGTTGACGCAAAAAATAGACTTGCATTACCATCAAAGTTTCGCAAAGATCTTGGAAAGACTGTGGTTGTAACACGTGGATTGGATAAATGTTTATTTGTATATCCGATGAAGGCGTGGAAGGAGCTTGCACAAAAACTTGGCACGATGCCAATTGGTGAGGCAGACACAAGATCGTTTGTACGTCTCATGCTTGCAGGTGCAACTGATGTCAGTGGTGATGCGCAGGGTCGTGTATTGATACCAGATTATTTGAAAGATTACGCAAATATTAAAAAAGATGTTGTTGTTGCGGGATTATTCAATCGATTAGAAATCTGGGATGAAAAAAAGTGGAATACCTATAAAACAGCTGCAGAAAAGAATACTGATGAAATTGCAGAAAATCTTGGAAAGCTTGGTGTGTATTAGTTGTCAGTTAATGAATGAGCGATATGGAAAGTACGAAACATATTTCAGTAATGCAAAATGAGGCAATTGAATTTCTGAATTTGAAAAAAGGAATGACAGTAGTTGATGCGACACTCGGTGGTGGCGGGTATACACGTGAAATTTATAAAAGTATTATGCCTGGTGGGACGTTGATTACATGTGATCGGGATATTGATGCAATCAATCGATTTAAGAAAGATTTTGAAGTAATAGCAAATAATATCCATATTGTTCATTCAAATTATTCTCATATAAGAAAAATTTTGAAAGATGCCAACATTGATTTTGTTGATGCAATTGTTGCGGATCTTGGATTATCATCTGACCAAATCGAAAAAACTGATAGGGGATTCAGTTTTTCCGATGTTGGTTTGCTTGATATGCGCATGAATCAAAGTGCAGACATTAGTGCATATGATATTGTGAACGATTCTTCAGAAGAAGAATTAGCACAAATTATTTTTATGTACGGTGATGAAAAATTTGCAAGGCGTATTGCATCTGCAATTTGTAAGGAGCGTCCGATACAAGATACAAATGTATTAACAGAAGTTATTGTGTCAGTAATTCCACATCGTGTGCAACAAAGGTCAAAGATTCATCCTGCAACACGAACATTTCAAGCAATCCGTATTGCAGTTAACGATGAATTTGAACATTTGAAAGTTTTTCTTACAGAGGGAATAGAAGTTTTACAGAAGTCAGGTCGTTTTAGTATTGTGTCTTTTCATTCTGGTGAAGACAGAATAGTAAAAAATATTTTTCGTACAAATGCAAGGGGATGTATTTGTGCGCCAGAGATGCCAGTATGTCGCTGTGAGCATGTGCCACAGGTGCGTGTGCTTACCAAAAAACCGCTGGTTACGTCAGAAGAAGAAATCCGTGATAATCCACGATCACGAAGTGCGCGGTTACGCGTTGTGGAAAAAATTTGAAGTAAACATGTCTATAGTAAAACTATAGATGAAAGAAGTAAAAACAAAAATTTACAAACGTGTGAGGGGGGCACGTTGGTTAAAATAACCAACATGTCAAAAATTAATATTGCAGGACGACGTTCATATTGCATATATCGTCGTAGTGTAAAAAAACAAAAAATAAAAAAGCATACAACCGCACAAGGATTTAGTTCCATCGGTGCTTTTATGTTTGTACTTATTGTTGGGGTTGGTGTGTTATATTTATTTAGTACAAATGAAGTTGCAATTAAAGGTGACGAGATCTATACAATTGAACAAAATATAAAAGATCTTACACGAGATAATGAACAACTCATAATTCAAGAAGCGCAATTGCGATCTTTAGAAAGTGTGGAAAACATTATTCAAGATCACGATATGACTGAAATTGTTGAGCCAACATATATTGAGCGAGAGACACTTGTAGCATTAGACTGAGATGCATGAAAAATAAAAAATATACAACAACAAAGGCGAATAATGATGGAGGATCGCGATATTCACGCACGTCGATTCTTTTTTTGTTTTTTTTAGGTATGTTGTGCGTGATCATATTAAAATTATATTTTGTACAAGTTTTTGCACATGAGAAATATACAGATCTTGCCTTTAGACAACATACTGTTGAACAATCTCTTTTATCTTCACGAGGTGAAATTTTTTTGAAAAATAAAGATGAAGTTTATCCGTTGGGTGTGAATCGTGAATATTTTATGGCACTTTTGTCACCAAAAGATGTCGCGGATGAAAATATTACAGAAGTGGCAAGAAAAATATCAGATGCTCTAGATGTTGATTATGATATCGTGATGCAAAAACTTGCGAAGCGTACAGATGTGTATGAAATTTTGCGTCATAAATTGGATCGTGAAGAAAAAAATCGTGTAGCAGATATGAATATTGAAGGGCTGAACTTTTTGCCAGAATATTATCGTTTTTATCCAGGAGGAACACTCGCGTCACATGTTGTTGGCTTTGTTGGCTCTGATGGAGAAGATTATATTGGACGTTATGGTATTGAATCGCATTTTGATAAGGAATTGCGTGGACATGATGGCAGAATCGTGCAAGAACGTGATGCACGTGGAGGATGGCTTACAAATACAGACAGAGTTGTTTCCGAAGAAACAGATGGTACAGATATTTTTTTGACAATTGATTATACTGTACAATATGAAGTAGAGAGAATCTTGAAAGAAGCTGTAGAAAAGTTTGAGGCAGATGATGGGTCAATTATTGTAATGGAGCCAAAAACAGGAAAGATTTTGGCACTTGCAAATTATCCGACATTTGTACCAAATGAATATAACCAAGTAGAGGATGTTGCAGTATTTCGTAATTCGATTGTGTCAGAGGAATATGAATCTGGTTCAGTGTTCAAGCCAATTACGATGGCTATTGGACTTGACGATGGGAAGATATCGCCAGACACAACATATGTTGATACAGGTGCAGTAGTAGCAGCTGAATATACAATTAAAAACTCAGAAGAAAAGGTATATGGAAAGCAAACCATGACACAGGTATTAGAAGAATCTATTAATACAGGTGTAATTTATGTAGAAAAATTAGTTGGAAATAAACAGTTTAAGGAATATGTTGAAAGATTTGGTTTTGGTGACGTGTTGGGAATTGATTTGCCAGCAGAGGCTGATGGAAATACTAACAATCTTAAATATTTGAGGCGGAATGTGGAGTTTTTTACAGCCTCATTTGGACAGGGAATCACAATGACACAATTGCAATTAGCAACGGCGTATAGTGCGCTTGCAAATGGCGGGCTATTGATGAAACCACAAGTTATAGAAAAAAAGGTGTATGCAGATGGACAGGAAGAAATCATTGAGCCACATATGATACATCGTGTGATCAGTCAGGAATCGTCACAACAGATTGGAGAGATGCTTCGAAGTGTTGTGGTAAATGGTCATGGAAAACGTGCAGATGTTCCTGGGTATCTTATTGGTGGAAAAACAGGGACAGCACAGGTTGCAAATACTGGTAAAAAGGGATATGATGATGCGCAGACAATTGGTACATTTGCGGGATATGGACCAATTGATAATCCTCAATTTGTGATTGTCGTACGAGTTGATAATCCAAAAACAGTTATTTGGGCGGAATCAAGTGCTGCACCAACGTTTGGAAAAGTTATGAAATATTTACTTGATTTTTATAATATTGCACCAACGGAAGAAATAGCAGAAGATAAAATAACACAATAATATGCAACAAAAATCGTACAAAATTCGCATTTTGGAAAATACACTCGGCAGTATGTCGCGAGCTATTTTGTGGCGACATAAACCATTCGTCATTGGCATAACAGGTTCAGTTGGTAAGACAACAACAAAAGATATGATCGTACATATTTTGAAAGATCATAAAAAGATCTATTATACAAAAAAAAATTATAATAATGAAATTGGGGTACCGCTAACAATTTTGGGTATTGAAAAAAATATTACTTCTATTAGCTCGTTAGTGACAATATTGTTGAAGTGGATAAAGTTGATGATTTTGCCACAATATCCAGATGTTATTATTATTGAAATGGGTGTTGATCGGCCAAATGATATGGATTTTTTGACGTCAATTGTGGCGCCAGATATTGCGATATTAACTTCTGTTGCATATGCACATAGTGAGTTTTTTGATGATATTGATGCGATTACAAATGAAAAACAAAAAATTGTGTTAAATATGAAAAATGATGGTATAGCGATTATTAATTATGATGATGTACATGTTCGTAGTGTAATCAATAAAACAAAAAATCAAATTGTTTCTTATGGAACACATAAAAATGCAGATTTTATTGCTGCAGATATTGAAATCTGTTTTCATCAATGTTATGCAACAGGCTTATCGTTTAAATTAAATTATAAGGGAAAGACAATTCCAGTGCGACTTAATCATGTGATTGCACAACACTTTGTATATGCGGCACTTGCAGGACTTGTTGTTGCAGATACAATTGGCATCAATATCATTGATGTGATTGGTGAGATTGCAAATTTCCAATCGTCACCTGGTCGCATGCGACTTTTTGATGGTTATAAGGCAACTGTAGTTATTGATGATACATATAATGCATCACCACAGTCAATGAAAGCAGCAATTACAACACTGCATAATGCACCAGGAGATCGTAAGATCGCAGTACTTGGTGACATGCGTGAATTGGGAGATGTGTCACAAGAGCAACATCAAAAAATTGCAGAGCAATTACAAAAGATAAAAGTTGATGCTGTTTTTCTTGTTGGACAAGAAATGCGTATTGTATATGATGAATTGCAGGAGTGTGATATAAAAGTTGAATATTATCCAAATTCAGATGATGTAAAAAAGGATGTGATTGACTTTGTACAATCAGGTGATGTAATTTTAGTTAAAGGGTCACGTGGTATATATATGGAAAAAATTATTGCAACGCTTGTATCAGATAAAACAAAAACACTGTTAGAAGAATAATGCGAAATAGGGTAACGTTAGGGTAACGTTACCCTAACGTTACCCACTAAGCATAGATAAAATGGTTGATTTTTTTTGTTATTCTGATATAATCAATTTTGTATTGTAAATTTGGTCCCATCGTCTAGCGGCTAGGACGTCAGGTTCTCATCCTGGAAACCGGAGTTCGATTCTCCGTGGGATCACAAATGTATTAGTATCTATTTTTTATATCAAGCACCGTGTAAAAAGGAGTTCTCAGCCAAAGGCTGACCATCCTTCGGATGGGATTCTCCGTGGGATCACCGCGTCAAACGCGGTGTAAGCACGTTCGACGTGCTCACCGTAACACACAGATAATTTTAAGGTATTAAGATAGTATGTATTATGTATATGTTTTGTACTCACAAAAAGATCGTGGACTATATATTGGGTATACAAAAAACTTGAAACGTCGATTTCATGAACATAATCAAGGATTATCTATATCTACAAAAGGTCGCAAACCTTTTATTTTGATTTATCATGAATCATTCATAAACACTGTTGATGCACGTGCTCGTGAAAAATATTTAAAAAGTGGATATGGAAGGGAACAACTTGCTATAATATTAAAAAGAACATTTAAAGATTTGAATATTTAAAAAATAACAAAAAACCATCTTTATGAGATGGTTTTTTTGTATAAAAGAAATAAAAACTATTTCTTTTTCTTTGTAGATTTCTTCTTCTTAGAAGCTCCAACAGCAAGTGCTGCAATTGTAGCTCCGATTGCTGCTCCAACGCCTGCAGAAATTGCAGCTGCTTTTTTTGGATTCTTTTTGATATAAGCAGTTGCCTGCTTGTCTGCTTTTTCAAGTTCTTTTTGCATTTTTTTGATCTCACGATCAGCTGCCTTCTGTGTTTTAATTGCTTCGATTTTCGCTTTTTTCTTTGCAGCTTCTTCTGGAGTTTCCTTTGCAGCGGGTTTCTTCGCTGTCTTTTTCTTTGTTGCCATAATATTGCATATTAATAATTTAATAGTTATTAGCATAACACATATATTATTTTTTGCAACATAAAATGAACATAATGTGAGATAAATTTTCATGTGAAATACATATTTTGGACACCCTTGACAAAATATTGATTTTCTGCTATAATTTTTAGTTAACTCAAAAAAGCATATGAGAGTTTAAAAGACCTATTTTATAGCGTAAATCACGAATTATGACAAAAAAACATCGCAAATTAACGGTAATCATACCGACATATAATGTAGAAGACTTGATTGCACAAGCAATCGAATCTGTTTTGTGGGCGGATGATATTTTTGTTGTTGATTCTTTTTCAACTGACAAAACTGTGGAAATTGCAAGAAAATGTGGAGCACGTGTTATGCAACATGAATATATTTATAGTGCAAAACAAAAAAATTGGGCTATACCACAGGCAGAGAATGAGTGGATTCTATTACTTGACAGTGATGAAGTTGTAACAAAAAAATTAAAAAGCACAATTGAAGATCTATTGGATAGTGACGAAATTGAAAATTATGATGGATTTGGTATTGGAAGGAAACATTTCTTTTTAGGTAAGTTCTTACGATGGGGTGGACGATATCCGTTATACAATATTCGATTGTTCCATCGTACATGTCGATATGAAGACCGTAATGTGCATGCGCATATTCTTCTTGCAAAAGATCGGATGAAAAATATTAAAGGTGATATTTTGCATTATAGTGATCGATCACTTGATCAATTTTTTGAGAAGTTCAATCGATACTCAACATGGCATGCAAATTACATGTTACGTGTCTATAACGCAGGTATGGCAAAAATAAAATGGTTTACATTTTTTACAAATCCATTTTATGCAAAAGCTGTTGTGAAAGATCTCTGGACATTTATTCCGTTTACGCCATTTATTCGATTTATGTACATGTATGTTTTGCGGTTAGGATTTCTGGATGGACGATATGGATTTATGATTGCGTTTTTCTATGCTTTTCAAGATTATGTAGCAAAAACAAAATATCTTGAAATGCGACAAAAAACTCCAAAATTACGATTGAAATTACAAAAGTATGTTGTACAAAGTTTTGCAACACTTGGCGGTAATGTAGATCATGATTTTTCTCTAAAAAGTAATAAAGTAAATGTATGAATAATGAAAAAATAACAATAGAAGATATCACAAAGCGATGGCGATTAATTGTTGCGACAACGATTATATTTGCTCTCATTGCTTTTATTGTGTCAGCACTGTTACCAGTAAAATATCAAAGTGATGTTTCTGTAATTGTGGTGCAAGAACAAGCAAGTGAAAAAGTTGATGCTTTTAGCGCAACAAAGTCTGCAGAGTTTTTGGGTAATATCTTTACACGTGTCATTTATACAACATCATTTTTTAATGCTGTGCAGGATGCACCATTTGATGTAAAACGTAATTTTTCTCATGATTCTGAGGATCGTGAAAAGGAATGGCAAAAATTAATTAGTGTAAAAAAAGTCAATAATACTGGTATTATAAATATTAGTGTATTTGATGAATCACGAAAGACTGCAGAAGAAACTGCAAAAGCAGTCGCATATATTCTGACGACAAAGGGGGAAGAATATCATGGTGGTGGTGAGCGTGTAAGTGTTCGTCTGATTGATGGACCAAATACACCACTGCGACCAACTGTACCGCATATTCTATCCAATACTCTCATGGGTGCATTATTTGGATTTGTGTTGGCAATTATGATCGTGTATTTTTTTCCAGATAAATTGTGCCTTGCATCACGCAAAAATAGGGATGTAGAAACTACAGATTTTGCAACTCCAACGACTGTTGTTGCAAGCGCATCTCAAGAGCAAGAAATTGTGTCACATGATAATGAAAGTGTAGATACAGTTGATGAACATTTCAAAAATGCACAGGGTACAATTGAATTTGATGAAGAAAAAGAAGAGTATTATAACACAGAGGTTGATGAATTACATGATCGTATCAGTAATTTTAGTAACAGTACGAGAATTCAAGAGGTGAGTACGCCTTTTTCAACTCTGTAGAAATTATTTTTTTCCATTAAAAAAGCAGAGGTATCGTATGTACAAATAATGTGATGATCAATACTTTTTCATAAAGTATTGCAAAAATCATTATATTATGTTATAGTGTCATATTACATTTATGGTAATAATGATTCTACTGTGTGGTAAAAAACATTTTTTTACCACATGTAGAGTCAACGGTGACTCTAGTTTGTTATCTTTACAGCCAAATGTCCTTTCGAGGACGTAAAAACACAGGAGAATGATATGAGAAAAATCTTTTTTTTCATGCTGGTAATGGTAGCTTGTGCTGGTTTTGCACAGGCTAATGAGAGCGCTGATAAAGCGTATTTTGATGAGCAGTTTGATAATTTGCAACAGAGTGTTGCAGGAGT
>JAOZUJ010000052.1:5440-6831 GCA_029938745.1 Candidatus Moraniibacteriota bacterium | reverse complement strand
TCATAAATAACCTCACGTTGTTTATTGACAACATCATCATAATCCAAAACATGTTTACGAATATCAAAGTTAAACCCCTCAATCTTTGATTGTGCACCCTCGATCTGCTTTGAGATCATTTTATTTTGAATTGGTTGATCCTCTGGCAATCCTATACGCTCCATAATATTTTTGAGCTTATCGCCACCAAAACGCGTCATGAGTTCATCATCAAGTGAAATATAAAACTGTGTTGTTCCTGGATCTCCCTGACGACCAGAGCGTCCACGAAGTTGGTTATCAATACGACGTGCCTCATGTCGCTCTGTACCAATAATATACAACCCACCGACTTCTTTTACACCGTCACCCAGTTTAATATCTGTACCACGACCAGCCATGTTTGTTGCTATTGTAACTGCACCCTTTTGACCTGCGTCTGTAATAATTTGAGCCTCTTTTTCATGAAATTTTGCATTGAGTACACTGTGTGAAACATGCGCTTTTTCAAGTGCATGAGATAACGCCTCTGATTTTTCAATCGCAACCGTACCGACAAGTACAGGTTGCCCTTTCGCATGTAATTCTTTAATTTTTGTAGCAATTGCATTAAATTTTCCTTTTTCATTTTTATACACAACATCAGGCAAGTCTTGACGAACCATATCTCTGTTTGTTGGGATATCAATTACATCCAACTTATATACCTTTTGAAATTCTTCCGCGCTTGTATTTGCCGTACCAGTCATACCAGCAAGTTTGTCATACATACGAAAATAATTTTGAAATGTGATTGTTGCAAGTGTACGTGATTCACGCTGTACTGTAACGTGTTCTTTTGCTTCAATTGCTTGATGCAAACCGTCACTATATCGTCGTCCCTCTTGCGCACGACCTGTAAATTCATCAATGATGATCACCTCACCATCACGCACCATATAATCTTTATCAACCTCAAAAAGCACCTGTGCTTTCAACGATTGCTCAAGATGATGCACATATTGAATTTTTCCTTCTTCATAAATGTTTCCGATACTCAGTGTGCTTTCAATTTTTTCAATTCCTTTGTCTGTAATTGCCACAGAGCGCAACTTTTCATCTACAGTAAAATCTTCATCACGCACAAGTCGTGGCACCATTCCTGCAAATTGTTCATATAACTTTGTCGATTCCGCATCTGGAGCTGAAATAATAAGCGGCGTACGCGCCTCATCAATAAGGATCGAGTCAACTTCATCAACAATCGCATAATGATGATTACGTTGTGATAATTGCTCTTTTGTTTGTGCCATATTGTCCCTGAGATAATCAAAACCAAATTCATTATTTGTCCCATACGTGACATCGGCCGCATACGCTTCTTTCTTCTCCACAGCATTAAGGTTTTCCATCTCAATATCTACTTCATTATC
>JAOZUJ010000052.1:255-5340 GCA_029938745.1 Candidatus Moraniibacteriota bacterium | reverse complement strand
TCTACGATTGGTTGTAAATTTTTAATTTGTTTTTCATTTGATCCAAATACTTTTTGAAAAAGTGACATATTTTTTTGCATAATTAAACATCATCCATCCTTATCTGACAGATTCTATAATGTGCTATCTAGTCTATCAAATTAGCTTCAATACGTCAAAAGAAAAACCATCGAGAGTAATTGACTCTAGATGGTTTCATATTTACTGTATATATGATCTCTGATAAAAATCATATACACCATTTGGTAATTTATCATGATATGCCACAATAAATTTTTTCTTCACTTCTTTGGACAGTGTTTTTTCTTTATTGTATTGTGATGCCGCATAGCGCAGCTGTACAAAATCACAGTTGCACTCATTTATATATGCCAACAATATATCCTCTAAGTTTATTGTGATCATATTACAAATACGCGTTGGCGTAACGCCAGATTGAATGGATCTCGACAATAAAAAAAGTGTAGTCAATTTTTTTTCACCAACGCTCCACAATTGTGGACGATATAAGAGCAACCCAATTACATCTGCATTAACATCAATGCTTTTGAACCAACTTGTTATTACAAAAAACCTCTCTATAACGGTTGTACGTTTTCGATGAAGTATTGTTGGGTTTATTTCAACAAATGCCCTTGCGTCAAAACCTAGCTCATCCAAATTGTTCATACGTCTTTCTACTTTTGTCGGTGAACATAAACTTCTCGTACTATCTCTTAAAACATCAACGCATTGCGATGATAAACCAATATCATCAATTAATTGACGTTGTCGCTCATTAATGCGACTCTGTGAAAGCGGTTGATTTAGTATAAATTCACTCACAATTTTTCTCCTTTTCCATGAGTAATCTGACGATTTTAAAAAACAAAACAATACCTTAATATACTGAAATATCATCTCTTTGTCAAGAGCATAAATTGATAAATTATATTGACAACGTACTTCATTTGTAATAACATAAATCAATTATCTGTGTACCTAAAAAATTTCATATCACACATATCAATTTTTCTCACGCAAAGGAGGCGTTATGAAAAATATCACACGTAAATCAATTCGACATTATGGTTATGGAGCCCTTAACATTTTTGTTAAAGTGTCCATCATCATCGGAATTATGTTTGTTTTCAAATACGCTTCTAATCCTGAATTTGAAGATGCTCGACGACACCTTCACAATGTGTCATATCATTCTTTTAAAGATCATCAAAGAGAGGCTTATGAGATCACTCAACATATTCATATTGAATATTTTTTACTTGCTATAACAAAAGATGGGCGTGACATCCCCACTGGAAAAATTCAAACAATTTCAATGGCTGATCAATATGTCATGGGCCCATATAGCAATGATACCCGTTTTATTTATGAGCTTCTCAAGATCATAGTGAACAATGAGGCATCATTATTTTATGCTCAGTTCAAACAAATCCCAACAGAAGACGAAATGAATACACTGTTAGACGAAGTGCCATATTATTCATATCTCTTTTTATTGCAAGATGCGCTATACGATATGGGATGGATATCACATAAAACATCTCAGTCAAAATACATTGCAACACGAAATAAAGAGAACATAAATAAATTGTGGACTACTTTTGAGTCAAAACAAAAAAGAATGACTGACATCATTTTACAAAACCCATCCAAGATGAAATTTAGCACTATTCATCTTATGTAACATTAACAGATACAACAAAGCGACTATTTCCAAATGGAACATAGTCGCTTTCCCTTTGTCACTCAATTGTATAATTATGCAGTAAACCGATCATCGCCTTGTGTAGTATCTTGTGCTGGTTTACTTGCATTCTCTGCTGTTTTTTTCATTACATCAGAAAAGCCTTTTACTGCTTCCAAAGCATCCGTTGGTATCATCCAGATCGTTGTATTTGATTGATCACTTGAAAGGTCATTGATTGCTTGGAGTGTACGCAAATGCAATGCGCCTGGAGTTTCTGCAAGCTTCCTTGCTGCTGCTGATAGATTGTTTGCAGCTAACTTATCGCCCTCTGCCTTAATGATCACCGCACGTTTTTCTCGTTCTGCTTCAGCCTCTTTTGAGATTGTTCTTTTGAGCTCTTCTGGGATGACAATATCTTTTAATTCCAAAGCACTCACATCAATACCCCACTTATCTGTTTTATCATCTAACTCCGTTTTAATTTCTTCTGCAATTGCAGAACGATTTTGCAAAAGCTCATCTAATTCACGCTCACCGATAGAATTACGCATTGTCGTTTGAGCTAATTGTGAAATTGCATTGTGATAATCTTGTACTTCTAAAATTACCTTTGCTACATCAATCACGGCGTAGTATACAACAGCATTAATTCGGACCGGTATATTATCTTTTGTAATTGCTTCTTGATATGGCACATCAACTGCTTTTGTCCGGATATCAACAATTTGTATTTTTTGAAAAATTGGAAAATACCATGTCCAGCCAGGATTTTTAATTCCTGTAAATTTACCACGTGTAAAGAAGACACCACGCTCATATTGATTGATCTGCTTAACCCGCAAAACAAATATCAAAACAAATAGACCCGCAAAAAAGACAAATATTATAAATCCAAACATATATTTTTAATTTAATAATTTATATTCTCAGTGTACTATATTTTTTATTTTTTGTCTCCTTAATTGATAAATAAAAATTATCAAACATACAACAAAAATACCAAGATATACTGCTATGTATTTATTTTGTGAAAGTATTAAGGAATCTGGCATTTGTCGAAAGAACATATTCATTAATCGAAAAGCACTAAACCACATCCCAAAAAAAAGTATTGCCGCACCAGGAAAGAATTTTTTACGATTAATAATAATTGCAATAATACTTCCAAGAATTACTGCGATCATTTCATATATTTGTGTCGGATGTACACGAGCAACTGCAAAAATATTTCCAATACCGTGTGTGATTTGATATTGATGTGCATAACTCAGTAATGGAAACTTGATACCCCACGGAAGTGACGTCACATGTCCAAAACAGCATCCATTCAAAAAGCAACCCATACGTGCAATTGCAACTCCAAAACCAAGATATGGTACGACCAGATCACCAAATCGCCATACGTTCACATGACATACTCTGCCAACAATAATGCCAGCAACAATTGCAGATATCAACCCACCAACAATCGTAAATCCACTCATGTGCAAACTAAATACATGTAATTGCCCATTTGCATAAAGTGATGGATTAAATACCATGTGCAACAATCGTGCACCAACAAAACCAGCAAGTGTTACAAAAAATAACATGCACAACGCTTTTTTGTGTAAAAAACTATTCTTTGTTACAGAAATATAACTCCCCACGATCACAAACAATACTGCTAGCGCGTAAAAAAAACTATACGATGTAATAACTACATCACTACCAAACAAATGGAATGAAAAAAGCTCTGGATACATAATTATTTTTGAGCGTTAACATCACCCTTTATGGAGATACCTCCTCCCATATAATCTACATACATTTTACCACCTAATACTATCGTACCATCTTCATTTTTTGTAGCATCAATAAATATTTTTCCCTCCATATCATCATCAGTAATTGTTATTTCAATTTTTCCATCATGATATGAAAATAGCATTTGATCTCCATCATTCATTGTTACATATCCCCCTGTAGCATTGGTTGGATCAAATGTAAGTTTCATCGGATTTGCTTTACCCTTCATTTCCTCCAAAGCTGCTAAATCACAACCCTCTGGACCCTCTCCATTTTCAACTTTTTGTTTAAATTCATCAGTTATTTCTATATCTGTAATTGTCATATCCCCAATCAAATCACCCTTCAGTTCTTCTATAGTTGGATACAATCCCACACCAAACTCTTCTTTGATATACTCTTCATATTTTTTCTTTCCGTCTGGTTCAGAAAAATATTTCTTTGCAGCAATGATAATTTGAGCAGTTGAGATTTTTGTATCCGAAATTCCTACATTTCCATCTGTTAATTCAGTACGCGCTGTATCTTTCATCATCTTCTGACCAAAATGATGCATGATCTCTAATTTTTGTTCATATGTATAGCCTTTTTCATTTAATGTCTGCGGACCAAGTCCACCGGTAAACACATTCTTTTCTTCAAACGCATCAAACATCATTTTCAATTTTGCTTCTTCTTTTTTAATTTCATCTTCTTTTTCAGATCTTTGCTCGAATTGTTTTTTGTACGCTTGTTTTACACGAACATGCACCATTGCAATCTCCTTCTCTGTCATTTCTGGCATTCCTGCATCTTCACGAATTGCGTTTTCTTTTGCTACTGCTTCAAGCTCCAATTGTCGCCCTATGCCACGCATTTGAGTCCACACGCCCTCAAAGTCACCCTTATCTACATTATATCCCCAAAAATATCCATCAGCTCCATTTTTATATGCATCAAATGCTGCATCTACTTCACTATTTTTCCAATTATTGATTTGTCCATTCACAACTTCTACAGCAATTTTAGCAGCAGTTGTTATGAGAAATTTATCTGCAATTTGTTCACCAATAATTTTGGCAGCTTCCTTGTATTGACCTTCTGCAGCATAACCAGCTGCTTCGGACACCTTTGCAATATCATCTGCCCCGCCTACGACACTACCTAATGCACTTTTCCATACTGAATCAGGCACATTTGATGCAATCTTTGCTCCCGCCAATAATGCAACTTTCTGATTAGCTTTTGCTAGATCGCCTTTTTCATATAGATCATAAATTTCTTTATACTCCTCGGCGCTTGAAACTTTATCAAAGATCTTTGCTTGCGTCTTTGCATCTGTGATGCCCATCTTAGCAAGTGTCATCGCAATAATTTGTTGTGTCACATAATCAGACTCATTATTCACATTATCACGCAGCACATTATCCAGCGCCTGTGAATGAAGAAATTGTTCAGTGATCTTTGTTTTTTCAGAAATGCTTGGTGAATATGTGCTGAAATGATACGTTTGAAATGTCATTGTCCCCGCATCCATATCAATACTGTCTGGCTTAATATATTCCCACTGCTCACCGTTATAATAACCTATACGTAAAAAGCTCTCATCTGCATCTTCTGGAATTTGC
>JAOZUJ010000052.1:0-245 GCA_029938745.1 Candidatus Moraniibacteriota bacterium | reverse complement strand
AAAAGCCATTGTAATCATTGTAGGCTCATCAAAACGTACTGTGTCTTTTCCCTCTACTGACACTTCCAATGGTGAACCAAGTAGCATTGTGTTTTCTTGTGCTGGAATATTTTCTGGCGTTTGAATTTGTACTTTTTGTGTGTCTGCAAATGCACCTTTTTTCACAACCACAACAACTTTATTTTCTTCCAAATTGCCCAGTGTCGCATCTGCATCTTTCGACGACTCAGCTGTTATTAACTCTG
>JAOZUJ010000144.1 GCA_029938745.1 Candidatus Moraniibacteriota bacterium | reverse complement strand
TGCCTTCGCGGTCTTTGAGTTCTTTGATGTAGAGATATTGTAGATATTTTGACGTGAGTGATTCTGAAATCGTTGTTTGTGCGTCTCTTTGACCCTCTGCTTCTATACGCTTTCTGTCTGCTTCTTTTGTTTCTTTTTGCAATATGAAATCATATTTTTGTGCGTCTTGTTCGGCTTGAAGCTTTTCTTGAATACTCGATGATAATTTTGCTGGCAATGTTACATTTCGGAGTAGTACCTGCTCTATAGCAATGCCTCGAGGTTCAATTGACTCGATCATTCTATTTTGAATTTCTTGTGATACCTCAGATCGCTTTTCGCTGTATACATCTTTTGCATTGTATTTTGCTATGACCTCACGGATAATACTGCGAATCTCAGGACGAATGATCTTTTCTTGAAAATTAAGTCCAAGATCTTTATATACATCAGATGCGCTGTCTTCATTCAAATGATAAAAAACTGTGATGTCTAGATCAATTGGCAACCCTTCATTGGTAAGTGCTGATATCTGATCTGCACCAACCTTTAGACCCTCACCTTGCATTACACTCATTGTATACTCTTCTGTACGAATACTCATGCGCTCGATATTCATAAGAGGATTTACGATATGTAAGCCTGAAGAAATCTCTTTATCCCTCACTTTTCCAAAAAGAGATTTTACACCAGTTTCTCCTGCTGGTATGACAACAAAAATATTAAATAAAATTACAATTACAATAATTATACCGATTGCCCACCAAATTTTTCCTTTCACATTGTTTACATTCATAGTTTTATCATTAGTTGTATAAGATGCAGTTTTGACATTTACATTTTTTGACTGATGTTGTTCAAATTTATTGATTATTTCTCTCACTGGATTTTGCGACATTCTTATCAGACTTGGATTACCGGTTTGTTTACCGATTACTTCCAATATCTTACGAATGATAATAAAGACAATGAAAACCCAAAATATTAAATTTAAAATTGTACCCATAAAGTTAATATACTATATTAGCGCTACCCCAAGTATATGTAATTAAAAATGATTCGTCAAAAGGATTATTTCATACTTATTTTTCACCACTTTCAAAATCAACTTTCTTTATTTCTGTTTCACCCTGTGGCACATAATACATTGTTAGATCAGGATTGCCATCTGTAATTGTGAGTTCATAATATGATTGTGGATACATCATGCTTTTTTTAGTGCCCGTAAGAGAATAAATGTCTGTATGATTCACTTTTTCATACTTACGCGCTTCCATGTGACCATTAAATAATCCTTCAACACGATATTCTTGGAATATATCCTGCAATTCATCAGAATTTTCGATTGATTGCTTCATTCTAACGGCACCACTTTCTTTTCTCAAATCTCCTGGCGTGTCATCTTGAAATACACCATGATGCATAAACACAAATACATGTTTATCCGTTTCTAATTGCCTTTTAAGCCACTCTATTTCTTGTGGTGGCATTTGACCACGTATGAAAGTATTCCCCTCTGGCGAGCGTGGTAAATTTTTACGATTA
The DNA here is from genome assembly GCA_029938745.1 of Candidatus Moraniibacteriota bacterium. Lineage (GTDB taxonomy): Bacteria > Patescibacteriota > Minisyncoccia > Moranbacterales. The sequence continues at coordinate 389 of JAOZUJ010000144.1, read as the reverse complement.
TAATTTGCATCAAGAATTATAAATCGATAATCACCAACATCAAAAGTTTGATTGATTGCTTCTAAATTGAGAGTTTCTTTAAATTGCTCCCTTGTAACACTGCGTAGATCATGATTTCCTATTATCCAACGCAGTGGCACGCCTATTTTTTTCATTTCCTGTTCAACTAATTTAAGTCCCTGTATACCTACAAAATCTTCATCGTTAGTTCCCTCTATCACATCTCCGAGATGCACAATAAATTCTGGTTGAAATTCATGCATTTGAGATACAAAATTATTGAGCACCCTCATGTATTTTTCATTGAGATAACGTGGTGCATCATCAGCCTTATTACTTCTGTCAACACGATTTGGATGTACGTGCGTATCTGTGATTATTCCAATTTT
>JAOZUJ010000143.1 GCA_029938745.1 Candidatus Moraniibacteriota bacterium | reverse complement strand
GTGGTATAACAGGTTGGGAGTGGTTTTGGCTTGGTCTTATGCTCATCGCTGACCTCTCATCATATGGTGGAGGTGCTTATGGTAACCGTGACAAATTTTAGTACAAAAAATGTTATATATACTAAAAAAAAACGACAGTAACTGTATCTGTCGTTTTTTTATGTTGCCTAATACAAAAGTGACAACTCTTACTATTTGATGTACACTTCTAGTATTATTAATATTTTAAATTATATTTATGTTAAACACATTTTTTGAAGATGCATCTTTACTTCTATATATTGCATTTTATATTTATTTAATCAGTGTCATTATATTCATCATCATGGAAAATCGTGATGCACAATCAACTTTTTCATGGATTATGATCTTTATCCTACTGCCTGTGATAGGGTTATTAATATACATATTCTTTGGACGTAACTGGCGTGTTCACTCAGAAAAGAAAAAGAAATTTAACGAAAAAATCACCAAAGAGCTCAGTACGATATTGGAGCCTATTCGCAAAAAAGAAAGATCTCTCATTGCAGAATTAAAAAATTGTTCAATGGCTGACAACAAAAGGCTTATTGATCTTCTTGATAATTTTGATGAATCTATTTTTACACACTGCAACAATGTCAAAATCCTTCAAAATGGAAATGAAAAATTTCCTGCTTTAGAAAAAGATCTAAAAAATGCACAAAAATATATCCACATGGAATATTTTATTTGGCGTGATGACAAACTTACAAATCGCATTAAAGATATACTTATTGATCGTGTGAAAGCTGGTGTGGAGGTGCGCATTATGTTTGATCCTGCCGGAAGTATTTTACTTCTCATGAAAGGACGTAAATACCTGAAAGAATTACGTGATGCTGGTATTGAGATCGTACCATTTTTCAATTCAATGACACGCTCAAAGATCACCACACTCAATAACATCGATCATCATAAAATCGTTGTCATTGACGGACAAATTGCTTACACCGGTGGAATGAATATGGGACAAGAATACATAGACGGAAAACCGATGTATGATTCATGGCGTGATACGTCAATTCGTATTGAAGGTGAGGCTGTAATTGCTTTGCAGTCACTATTTGTATTTGGATGGAAGGCAATCACAGGCACATCTCTTTTTGATAAAAAATATTTCACCATACCAAAACCAATAACACAGCATCTACCAATTCAAATTCTTGCATCTGGGCCAGATTCAAAAGAATCAACTATTAAACAACTTTTTTTCTCAATGATCACCGCTGCAAATGAAAAGGTTTTTATACAATCTCCATACTTTGTGCCTGACGCAACAATTTTTGAAGCGCTAAAACTCTCTGCTCTCTCTGGTGTCGATACGCGCGTCATGGTCACCGGCGTACCTGACAAAAAGACTGCCTATTGGGCAGCATATTCTTTTTTTGAGGAATTACTTGAAGCTGGTGTAAAAATCTACCATTACAATGCTGGATTCATACATTCCAAAACTATTTCTGTTGATGAAAAATTTTGCACAATCGGCACAACAAATCTCGACTTACGTAGCTTCAACACCTCTCATGAAGTCAATACTGTTATTTATGACGCAAACACGACAAAGGAACTGGAACAAGATTTTATAAATGACATGAAAGAATGCACAGAATTAACACTGGAGGAGTATGAGGGAATGAGTAAATTTACGAAATTTCGCAATTCCCTCTCTCGCCTCCTTGCACCATTACTTTAATCTTAAAAAAAATTGTATGTCTAATTCTACAAAAACGGTAGCACAACAAACACCAATTACAACTCCTGAACGATACCGTATAATAGGTTTTTTCATTTTTCTTGCCGTATTTGGATTTGCAGCATTTATTTCTACACAACAATATCTTGGAATGTTCTTTATTGCATTCGTTGTAACAATCGTACTGTACCCTGTTTAT
>JAOZUJ010000142.1 GCA_029938745.1 Candidatus Moraniibacteriota bacterium | reverse complement strand
AGTTGGTAGATGTATAAGAAATACTATTTTCAAAAAATGAAAAAGGTGTGTCAAATAATATTGATACACCTTTTTATTGGGAAGTTTTTTTATGCCAGTGTTCGTAAGAACTTTATGTCCATCTGAGTACCAGATTCATTAATTGGCCAAAATGGTGGCATAATACCTTGTAATGCTTTTGAGCTCTGATAAAATGTGATAAAAAACAGTGCCATCTTTTTGGTGATTGACCCAATTGCAGGTGGTCTGGCGCAACATCCGCTGCAAACTGAAAAGCCGAATCTTTCGTATGTTTGATATCCACCTATTCTTGAAAAGGTAAGAGGATTTTCACATACGTCGCAGCCTGTACATGTAATACCATTTTTGGTGATTTGCATGACATCCCCCATCTTTGTAAATGTTTGTGATATGGCAATATTTTTCCCATTACGTACTATATAAGCAGATTGGCTTTTTGTCAATATAAGTTAGTGTAATAAATAAAATACCTGACAGGGATGTATATCCATGTCAGGTATCAAGTTTATGCTTTTTTTGTCTGGTTTGGCAAAATTTCTTGTAGAATAACATCAGTCATTTGTACAAATTTCTTGTAGTCAGTGATTTTTGGTTTTGGACCGAGTTCAGAGCATCTGGCAGCGTGTATTTGACCAAGTGCACGGAATAGGGGTCCATTTTTTTCCTTGAGCGCACGGATGTGATTCGTAGATTCAGTACATTCAGCAGAGAAGCTCTTCTTGTTAGTAGCAAATGCATGCTGCAATTGTTGTTGTTTTTTCAGTAGTACGCTGACCTCAGCATGACGCTGGTCGAAAGATTCTTGCGTAGTCGTCAAAAGCTTTTGGGTACCATTGTGCAATATTTTTTCACGGACGAGTTCATCAGTGAGTTTATCGATGACTTTGTGCAAATCGGCGACTTCAGTCGCATGTGCACGACGCTGTGCATGCATGAATGCAAGTATTTTTTCTCTTATCATTTTAACGCAGACATCTTTATGATTGACGATGTGTTTGGCAAATAGTCCTTTTAACATCTTTTGTTTCATTGTACACCTCTTGTGTAGAATTTTAGTATTGTTAATAAACGATTGTGTATCGTAAATTTATACGATGTATTAGAATAACAATATTAGTGTGCTTTGTCAATATAGATGTTTTGTGTCACAATTTGATTATGAATAAAAAAGAAAATGCAGCAAAAATATTACAATTGCTTAAAAAAGAATATCCCAAGACTGGTCCATTCATAGAGTGGACCACATCACTAGAATTGTTGGTAGGTATTATTTTGTCTGCACAGTGCACTGATGAGAGAGTAAATATGGTCACGGAGGATTTATTCAAGAAGTACAAAACTTCACAAGATTATGCTAATGCTGATATTGAAGCATTAGAAAAAGAGATTTATTCTACGGGATTTTATAAATCAAAATCAAAAGCATTAAAAGAAACTGGTCAAATAATTACAGAGGATTTTAACGGAGAGGTGCCAGATAACTTAGATGATCTATTGAAATTGCGTGGAGTATCACATAAAACTGCATATCTTGTATTGGCAAAATTGTATGGTAAAAATGAAGGATTGGCAGTTGATACACATGTTTTTCGACTTTCTAAACGATTTGGACTGAGCGATGCAAGAACACCAATAAAGATGAGTAAAGAATTAAGTGCTATAATTGATCCAAAAGATTATTTGAATTGGAATGAATATTGTATTACACACGGACGTGCAATTTGTGGACGCAAGCCAAAATGTAATGAATGTGTATTGAAAAATATTTGTGCAAAAAAAATATAAATCAGTTCGTAGTAACAAGTCGCGACTTGTTACTACGAAATTGATGTGAATAATATGAAAAAAAATCTAAATTTTTTAATAAAAAAGCCAATTGCACATCGTGGATTGTGGAGTGA
>JAOZUJ010000051.1 GCA_029938745.1 Candidatus Moraniibacteriota bacterium | reverse complement strand
TCAAACATCGGACCACCTGTCGCCTTCAGATCATACAATTTATCAAAAATATTGATAATTTCATTGACAACAAAAGTTTTCTCTTCTGGTTTAGAAAACTCCAGCATATTAAGACCAAATGGACGCTCTGTATCTGATGGATCAAAATAAACTACATCCTCCGCACGTTCTTTTGGAATAGCTGTCATAATATGTTCAATTGCCTCACCATGTGGATCAATATAACATAATCCATGACCATTCTTAATATCTTGTTTGACCATTTCTTCCAAAAGTGTCGATTTACCAACACCAGTTTGTCCAATGACATAAAGATGACGTCGTCGATCATTTTCCGATAGATACACATCTGTACTGATACCACGATAATCATTTTTACCAATAAAAACACCTTTTGTCGGCATTTCAACTGGTGGTGGCGCACTACCAGCCTTGAGCCAATTGATCTTTGGTGTTTCTGTTGTAGAAATTGGAAAATGAAAAATACTCGCAATTTCTTCCACACCCAAAATAATTACTCGATTATCATCAAAAGCACGAAAGATATAATGAAATGCTTGTTTTTTCTTGCGCATTTTCACACGATGTGTTACAAAATGGTTCACACCTGGATTTTCAAACTGTGCAAAAGAATTTTCCATATGTGCCAAAATTTCTTCTGCTCTCTCCTGTGTCTGTGCAGATGCTGCCAATCGAATATTTGCACGAAAACCAATTTTTGTCGTTTTTGACTCAATTGACTTCACAAGCTCTTGCTCTTCTGGTGTTAGCTGTATAGTTTCTTCACGTTGCAGTTGATTTTCTTTTGATCCAAGCGTTTGATTAACATCCTTAAGTGTATTACTAATAATATTTGATTTTTGTGCATCTTTTAATTGTTTTCCTTGTTGCATTTCATGTGCAATCACCTTCCCTCTTTTGCGCCATGAGCCACCACCTTCTTGCAAAATAACTTGCACACTTGCACCCTCTGTTTCTGTTTCTAATTTGCTAAGCGAATTTGCAATTTCATTGAGGGGGTCATTATCCATTACCTCATATGTTCGTATTGGCATTGTCGGAGATTTGTGCAAAGAGACCGTACTAAACGCCGTTGCTGACCCTGGTGAAAAAATTGTATAATCCTCAACTTTTTGAATTGAAGAATTTGGAAAATAACTGTGTATCTGTTTTTCCAGTGAAGACCGAAATTTCCTCGGTACCGCAATATAGAAAAGAATTTCTTCTGCGCCAGCAGGCTTTGCAAGTTCTAGTGTAATTGTTGGCTTGCCAAATAATAATACACTCATTGTTGCTTTCCGATCGTGCAATCGTGCAAATGATGTATATAATTGTTCCATCTTCCCAATTTCTTCTTTCCAGATTTCAGGATTACTTTGCAATGCCTGTTCTTTATCACGTTGTTGCTCCACACGAATCATCTCAATATCTTCATTCATTGAACGATTCAAAAGTGTGCGATATTCAAAAATGCTTTTAAATATCAAAAGCACACCAGTTATCAAACTTACTAGTGCTAATGCAAAAATAATACCTAAAAAAATACTTGTAATGACCATGTTTTTATTTTGATTTTTATACTATAAATACGCAAAAAATAGACGCCTATTTTAATCCTCCTTAACAAATCCTCGCGATTCTAATGCTTCATGCAGCTCTTCTGTTAATAATCGATCATGTAATTGATCTAATACATAATAATCCTCTGTTCTTTGTGCAACTTTTACAGCGTGTGTTACGCCCTTTTCCATTGCGATATCAATCAAATGTGTAATTTGTGATTCTCTGTCCATTTTCTGATGTACCTTACTTGCATCTTGCATTACATCACCATCATCATCACCTTGCGACTGCACTTTAGATAATACACCCCTATACGTTGCATCTTTTTCTACAACGCCTTCTTCTGCAACTTTTTCCACGGATTTTTCAGATGCATTTTCTGTATCAAATTCAATATTGCTTTCATTATTTTCCACACCAAAACGCTTTTCTAAACTTACTGGCTTAGATTCTTGCGATTCTGGACTTGATATTTGATCCGACATACGATACTAATTATTTATACTATATTTTATGCTTCCTGTTCGGCAAGGTGTTTTTTCAAATCTTCGATTGCTTCGGCAATAATTGCATCATAATCTGTTAATTTTTCATTCAAAAATTCATCAATGCTATTTGGATCGATCTCTTCAATATTTTCCATCATTTCTTCAAATTCTTCTCTGTCAGAATCAGATAATTTTGCATATGCATCCACCAAAACACGTTTAATCACTGATTCTGTCATATGTTCAATAAGCTCTCTTTGTTTTTCGTCATTCAAATCTTCAAAACCAAATTCTTTTGCAATTGTCTCTTGAATATTATTTGTTGTTCCTTGTGTCTCTTCCATATTTTTTTATTTTAATTTAATTATACTGAAAAGTCAGATGATGGAAAAATATCCTTGACTTTTCCTTCTTGTACTGCACGTGCAAAAATACGTGTAACATATGATCCCACAGTCGCATTATTTTGTGGCGCCCCTGCACTATCACCAAATGCTTGTTGTGCTCGATTTATGACACCATTTATTTTGCTATTAATTGCACCGCCATCATTTGATTCAAATAAACTTATTTGTGTATTTGCAATGTTTCGTATATCTTCGACGCCTGCAATGTCTTTAATTTGTGTAGTAAGTGCAGTCCTGAATTCCGGATTCTTTGTTAATTCCGTAATAACATCAACCTCTGCAAGAGATGGCACTTGTTCAGGAACAACCTCTCCTGCTGGCGTAAATTCTCTACCAGTATCTGGATTTACCCATGTACTTTTAGTTGTGCCCTCCTCAACAACAGTAGCCTGTTCAACCGATGCTGATGTATCAATTTCTGCTTGTGCAAGAGGTGTCTCAGTATTTTGTACTGGAATTTCTACATTATCACCACTCGTTGCAATCTCAACTTTACCACCTTCTGGAATAATACGTGGACCACCCTCAAAATCAATGTCAACTCTTACATCTGCAGGATTAGAAAGGTCAAGATTTAGTGCTGTATTTGGCTGTACAGTATCAAGATCAATACCTGGATGTGCTTTTGCAAATTCTTGCGCAAGACCATGTGCACGTGCTCCTGCCCACTTCTCAACATCACCGCCCCATCGTGCATCTTCAGGGTCCCAGCCCATTCCGCCTTCTGTCAATTTTTCACTATTTGTCTCCAGAAATTTGATCAATGTCCCTTCAATACTACTACCCTTTTCAACAACAAGCGTGCCAACATTATCTGCATTCATTTCAATATAATTAAATCCTTGTGACAGTGGATTATCTGCTGCACCACTTTTGACTGATTGCTCCATTGCAACATTATCCTTTTGATCTATTGCCGTTTGTGCATCAATATCAATAGCATTTCCACGCGCTTCTTGCCATTGCGCAAGTTCTGCTTTTTGTTGTTCAGCTGCTTTCACAGCTTCTTCAAATGGTTCATATACACTATTAGCACCATGCTCTGCTTGCCACGCTGCCATTTCTACTTTTTGTTGTTCCACATTGTCAACGGCATCTCTAAATGATTTATATACGTCATTTGCTTCAGTATCTACATCAATACTTGGTGTCTTACCATCAAATTGATACTGTTCAAAAGCCTTTTGAGCTTCTTGGTGTAATAATTCCGTATTAACAGTGCCACCACTATCTGTCACAGTCTTTGTTAAACCAATTAAATATGCCTCCATACGATCTCGATCAGTCTCTGGCAAATCTTTTGCCTGCTGCATATATTCTGACATTTGATTTGCGCCTGGATCATCATAAAGATCATCTACTCCAGTACCTACAGCCTCAGTTGGCACTTTACCATCAAATTGATATTGTTCAAAAGCTTTTTGTGCTTCTTGATTCAATAATTCCGTATTAACAGTGCCACCACTATCTGTCACAGTCTTTGTTAAACCAATTAAATATGCCTCCATACGATCTCGATCAGTCTCTGGCAAATCTTTTGCCTGCTGCATATATTCTGACATACTATTATCTACTCCAACTGCAGCATCAACAGTAGAGTCAGCCGCATCCAAACTGCTTTCGAGATGTGTTGCGCCAGTCGTAATATTATCAGCAGCTTGTCCATGTCCACCAAAGGCAGACGATAACATTTGTCCACCAACAAGAAATGTCGCAACTGTTGCTATTTTTGTAAATTTAACTCTTCTTCGATCAGTTTTTATTTTATCAAATTCAGCTTGTGTTTCAAGATCCATATTTTGAATTGCATTAGACTGCTGTTCTAACGTCAGCCCCTCAAACTGCCCTCTTAGTTCAGCTTCTTTTTCATTCTTTTTTGTGCCCATTTTTGTTTCAACCGCCATACCGACACCAACCCCCATAGCAACCGCACCAAAAAGTCTTTTCATTCCAGCTGCTGCCGTAATAGCACCACCTGCTACACCAGCACCACCAGTAAGAGCTCCTGCAGCAAATAAACCCCCTGCTATCATGTACTTAGTTTTAGGTTTAAGATTTTTATACCATCGACCCACTTCATCAATTTTATCACCGAGTTGACCAAATTTTGTTTCTAATCGCGCTTTTGTTTCTGCTTCCTGCATTTTTACAGACTCATCCTTTGCCATAAACATCAATTGCGCATTAATCTCCTTCTTTCTTGCATCAGGCGCACCCGCTTGCTCTTGTAATAATTGAGCTCTAACTACCTCAATTGCATTATCATACGCATCCTGAAAACCCTGAATTTCTTCTGTGATATTATCAGTATCTCCCTTCATTCCCAATACTGAGCGAATTTTATCCATAGAAGACTCACTTCTTCGTTTTTTAACAACTAAATCCTCACGTGCCTTATCAAGTACGCTATTTAACTCCTCAAGATTCGGACCGCCTTCAACTGGCTCAACTGCATCTGGATCAAGTTCGTCAATATTGTCTACATCCTCATTATTATTATCTGGGCCACCCTCTTGATTTTGTGTACCATCATTTGGTATATCACGATCCAAAATGCCTCTATCAATTTCCTCTTGTGTTGGCTGTCCATCTGCTGCGGCGTCGCCCTGTCTCTGTCGATGTTCATCTACATTATCACCACGTGCTTCCATTCTATCCAAAACATCTTCACGCGCAGTAGCACTTGATGGTTTTGAAATGCCTTCTTCATCTTGCACGCCTAAAACTTCTTGTATTTTTTCACCTTGCGCAATCATTTTACCTAAAATGTCTACATCTTTTGCAAGTGCATCTCTTTTTTTAATTAGTGCATCATCTTTACCTGCTGATAAATCATCTGCTGCATAAGAACTTTTGCTTTCATAATTTTGTCCTTCTTGAACTCTGTCATTGAGATGTTTTAGTTCTTCTTGCATTTGATTTAACTCTTTTTTACGACTTTCTAAATTTGTAATCTTATTATTTTCAATGTATTGAGAAATATCTTTAGCATTTTTCATTTTTTGTTCTTGTGTTTGCAACTCTTGCATTCTTTTTTTAAGTTTATCAACATCTGCTTGAGTTGTTGCTCCCTTATCATCTACATGAGTTGTTGGTGACTTTAAAGCACTTTCCATATTTGAAATACGACTTTGCACATCTTCTAATTCTTCATTGATTTCTGATACATTTTTATCTATTTGCCCAGATTGACTTTCTTTAATTAAATCACGTAACTCATCTGCTGATGAATTGTTGAATATTTCTTCTGGAGTAACTGATTTAGTATCTGCTTTATTTATATCTGCGTCACGCTTATTGATATTTGGATTATCAAAATTCATATCTTTATTTTTATTTTCTACTTTATTAACAGCTTTGTTTATTTTACTATAAATTGGTCCTTTTGACAAAACAGTCATTGCAAAACTATTCACATCATCAATTTTACCATTTTTTTGTTCTTCTTTTTGTATCTTTTTTGTAATTGATTCAATTTTTTTATCAAAAAACTCGGATTTCTTTTTTACTTGTTCTGGTGATAAATTTGTAAAACTCGCCAAGTATTCTTTTTTGACTTGTGGTGATAAAATTTGTGTAACATAATCCTGCTCAACACTATTTTTATTTTCTTTTTTTGCGGTTGTTTTTTCTTGACCTTGCACAGTTTTGCCAATATTTTCTTCCAAATCACAAAGTCTTTTATCAGCAACTTGTTTTATAAACTCTTGTGGTGTAAGCATTTCTTTAGTCATGATCTTATTTTATAAATATTTGTCGAAAAATTTCCATTGAATCTTTTTTTGTAAAATCTGCTTGTGCATACTCCGCATCTGCCATTTTTACTGAATTTGTTATAACAACCTCCATTGAATCAGAAATAATTTCTTCTTTCTCCATATCATCATATTCACTCCAATCATATCCTTCTTCTACCTCATCATAAACTGCACGCGTATATAAAATAATTTCTTTTAATACATTTATACCTAATCTTTCTTCCATGATACCAATACGATCAACTTCTTCATTTTCCTCTATATTTGAGGTTTCATTCTGCACACTATCAACAACATTTTCTCCAAAATTTCTCTTTATAATATTTACAAGCTCCGTGGTACGTACATCATTTGCTGCAGATTCCTCCTTTATTTCCCTCGCAATATCTATCCAAAATTCCGAAACTTTATCAGTATCATTCTTATCTAATTGTTCAAATAATTGTTTTTTACCAACAAACATTTGTTCTATCGTACTACGCTCCACATCACTTAATTCCTCCAAACCTTCTATGACTACAACTTCCTTATTTTGTTCATTTTCACTACTATCATCTCCTATATGTTCTACCTCTTCTGTCGTATCAGTATTACCAAAAAGATCATCAAGTGCACCTTCCAATTCATCCTCAATATCCTCACTTGCGCCACTTTTTGTCACGCCATCTTCATCAGATGCCTCTCCATCATTTTCTTGCACATTTTCTGTACCAGACTCATCTGTTACACCTTCATCATTGGTATCAGCACTAAACAAATCCTCATCAACACCCGTTAGATCACCGTCATCTACAACATTATTTGGCTCATCATCTAATGATAATTCATCAGAAGCATCATCTTTCGCAACAGTGTCTTT
>JAOZUJ010000141.1 GCA_029938745.1 Candidatus Moraniibacteriota bacterium | reverse complement strand
AAGAATCCGTCTCCCAAAAACCAAATTGCTCAACAGGAACTTGTTTATATACAGCGTCACTTATTTTTTCATCATCGCTGGCTACAAGTGAAAAAGTAAACCCGATCATTTCATCTGCATATTCTGGTGACACATTCCACTGCGCAATACGAGACTCGCCTGCAGGAATATTTATTTTTTGCTCAGCATTTTCAACTTCTCCCTTATCAAGTTTTAATGAAGTAATAAATGCACGATCTCTATCTGTATTGTTTTGCGCAAGAGCAACAAGCACCGCTTCGTCACCTTTACGCAAAATATTTGGTAATTGTGGTCGTATAATAGCAGCTTTCGTTGTACGTATTTCTTTTGTTATATTTCCCACGATTGTTTCTTTTGTTGCACCAATTGCTGCAATCACCCATGTTGTCAGATCATCTGGTAATTCAAAAGATACTTGTGCTTTCCCATCATCGCCAGTTCGCACTCGCGGATTCCAATACGCAACATCTTTAAAAAGAGTCCTCATACCACCATCTTTACCATTATGCACAAAATAACCATCTGCCATATATGTATGCATATCCTCAACGATCAAATTATAAACACGCTTCTGCCCACCTTGCCACACAATATCTTCCACCATGATCTCCTTATTTTTCTCATCACGCATTTTGTCTCCAATGCGAATTTCATCTACACTCTTCCATGTGTCATTTACCCACACGATATGATTGCCTGTAACACGCAATGCATTATTGATAATAAAATACCCATCTACGAGAGCATTATGCGTCTTTGCAACTCGTGCAGATATAAGCTCTTGTTTATCGTCAAATGTCAAAATATGATCTCCCTCGCGGATATCTTCAATATTTTTTGTTTCCCCTCCGTCCATGAGAACCTGTGTATCTGGCAAAAAGCATCCCCCACCCTCGGCCATATCTATCCAAATACCACGCAAAGAATTTGTCGTACTTGTATTTCCTGGGCGATGATCCCAATACGTACCATGAATATCATGATTGTTTTGTGGCACTAATTCAAACAACGCTTTATCAACTGCCCACAGTGCTACATCAGTTTCCTGTGGATTTCCTTGATGATCTTTTGCGATCACATCAACTGTAACAGTATCACCTGGTGCATACACACCCTTATCTGGCACAATATCAATATTTAATTCTTTTGATTGTGATGATATTTGTATCCCAGTGCCCGCTGTATCCAATCGATTGTCAGCAAAGCTGTTCACACTCACATACATATTTGGAATATCAGCATCTTCTAGGTCAATATCAACAACTTTTGCATTTCCATCAACCTGAATGACATAAAAACGATGCACAAAATCTCGCTCAATATCCAACAGCACATCGCGATTTTGCACTTTGGATGCAACAGCAACATGCACTGTATCACTTGGCTCGTATTTATCTTTATCCAACACAATTGCAAGCCCATCATTTCTCTCTGGCACAAATCGATCACGATCACTTACCCACACATGGAAATCTTTTTTGATTAGATTACCAAATTGATCAGTCCCTTGTACTGTAAACTCATATGAACCCGTAGCATTTGGTGTAAATCTCAAAGCTGCCTTACCATTATTGTCTGTTGTGATCACTGATTGTGCCAATTGCTGTTCTTGGCGATCATATTGCAAGTATCGTTCATTGATATCTTTTACCTCCCACCAAATTCTCTTACCATCAACAGTCAACTTTTGATTACTCAAATTTGCACCATCTTCATTCTCATGTAAAACAAACTCGATCACCGCTTCTTTATTTACATTAAATGAGTGTTGGGATTCTGTGCGATAGATGCCGTACTCTCCAGCATGCACAAGCGCATTCTCTTGATCGATTACTGGCTCACCTGTTTGTGGTGCATATGTTATTTCGACTGTGTACACTTTTGACTTTCCATCATCAATTGCAGTTGGTATAGACACTTGTGCAAATCCATTTGCATCCAGAGTAACGGTTGCTTT
>JAOZUJ010000140.1 GCA_029938745.1 Candidatus Moraniibacteriota bacterium | reverse complement strand
TTTAAGAGAACAAGTAGACAATAACTTTGCAATATCTCTCAATGGAACACAAACTCTCACATTAACAGAGAGTGGAAACTTAGGACTCGGAACAACAAACCCACTTCATAAACTTTCAGTAATAGGAGGAGATATTTATACATCAGGAAAGATACTAGCAAGTAACATAACAACACAATGTCCAATCGGAGAAGCTCTGAGAGGTTTTGATGCTGCTGGAGATCCTGTTTGTATATCTGTTGGAAGTGGGTCAGGATCTACTACCATTAATCAGGTTGATAAGTTGTGGGAGGGGATTCGTACTTTTGGAACATCCTGTGTCATTATGGAAGACAAAACTGTTAGTTGTTGGGGTCGTGATCTGTATGGAGAAGTAGGGACTGGTACAGACATAGGAAATAAATTACTGCCAGTAAAAGTAACTTTACCCGATGATGCTGAAAGAGTCATACAAAATAGAGAACAGACATATGCAATACTTGCGAATGGTCATCTTTATGCATGGGGAGACAATGCACACGGAGAGCTGGGTGATGGGACAGCTGTAGCTAAGCATGTACCAGTTCGTGTTGGCACTTTGACAAATGTTGTACAAATTGCAACATCTGGAAATAATTATGAGAATCGTGAATCTGCATGTGCCTTAAATTCAAGTGGAAATGTATATTGTTGGGGATATAATGCAAGTGGTCAAGTAGGAAATGGAACAACAACACAGCAAAATTCTCCAGTACAAATAATTACTGGTGGTGTATCTGATATTTCTGGTGGAGGTGGAAATACAGCATCATACTGTGCACAGTTTAATGATGGAACAGTGCAGTGCTGGGGTGCAAATGCTCAGGGAGAGCTTGGAGATGGTACGACAACTGCAAAAAATATACCTACTACTACTGTTATAACTAATGTAGCAAAAATAGTAGCTCAAGGTGATTATGGAGGAGAAACGCATAGATGTGCTATAAAAAATGATGGAACGGTATGGTGTTGGGGAGATAATGGCGATGGAGCGCTTGGAGTTGGAGATACAACAGATAGATCTACACCAACACAAGTGCCTGGAATTACAACTGCTTCAGATATTAGTTTGGGTGGAGAAAATGGAAATACAACATTTGCTATATTACAAGACAATACAGTGCGTTCATGGGGACATAATGGTAGAGGTCAATTGGGCATGGGTGCCACAGGTAATCAATCTTCACCAGTAGATCCAGGCCTGACTGACGTAAAAAAGCTTTTAATGGCTGGAGGTATAGATGAGTATGGCACGCCATGTGCACTTCACAATAATGGTGAAGTGAGTTGTTGGGGCGCAAATGATCTTGGGCAGATAGGTGATGGGACTACAATAGATAGACACTCACCAGTTAAGGTAATTGGTGTAACAGATGCAGTAGATATTGCAAGTGGAGCACATGGTAATAATGCAACACCATATTCAGTACATACGTGTATTAAAACAATAGATGGTCGCATGATGTGTTGGGGTTCAAATGCAAATGGCCAACTAGGTAATGGAACAACAAATAATACATACACCCCCCAATACGTAAAAACACTAAACGAAGCAGGAGACCAGCCAACAACAGGCTTAGGTCTATGGACACAAAATGGATCAGACATTTATTACAACACAGGTAACGTAGGAATAGGAACAACAACTCCTACAACAGCATTAGATGTAAACGGAACAATAAACTCAAACATATTACAATTAGCAGATAGTGGAGCAAATTCAAACCTATGGACTTTAAGAGAACAAGTAGACAATAACTTTGCAATATCTCTCAATGGAACACAAACTCTCACATTAACAGAGAGTGGAAACTTAGGACTCGGAACAACAAACCCACTTCATAAACTTTCAGTAATAGGAGGAGATATTTATACATCAGGAAAGATACTAGCAAGTAACATAACAACACAATGTCCAATCGGAGAAGCTCTGAGAGGTTTTGATGCTGCTGGAGATCCTGTGTGT
>JAOZUJ010000050.1 GCA_029938745.1 Candidatus Moraniibacteriota bacterium | reverse complement strand
TAACGTTACCTTGTTTTGGCACATTGTTTTTTGTTTGTAAATGTGGCACACTTTTGATATGCAAGAATTTAAACTGCACAAACAATTTGAACCGACCGGTGATCAGCCAGAGGCAATTAATGCACTGGTACACAATATTAATGCTGGTGATAAAGCACAGACACTTTTGGGTGTGACGGGATCTGGGAAGACATTTACAGTCGCAAATGTAATTGAAGATGTGCAAAAGCCAACACTTGTTATAGCGCATAATAAGACACTCGCTGCACAACTTGTACAAGAGTTTCGCACTTTTTTTCCGACCAACGCGGTAGAATATTTTGTGTCGTATTATGATTATTATCAACCAGAAGCATATGTACGATCATCTGATACATATATAGATAAAGAGGTAGAGATCAATGAGGAAATTGATAGATTGCGTCACGCAGCAACAGCGGCAGTACTGACACGTAAAGATGTAATCGTAGTGGCGAGTGTATCGTGTATTTATGGATTAGGTTCACCTGATTTTTATAAAAAGAGCATGATAACACTTGCTGTTGGAGATGAGATCGATCGAGAAGAATTACTCAAGAAATTTATTGATCAACATTATGAACGCAATGAGATATTAGCTCGTAGTAAATTTCGTGCGACAGGTCCAACAATTGATATTGTACCAGCTGGTCGTGAAGCAATTGTGCGAATTGTGATGAAAGGAGCAAAGATTGCAAGAATTATGGAAATCGATCTTACAAGTGGTGAAAATCGAATGGAAATGGAGCAGGTGATTATTTATCCAGCAAAACATTTTGTTGTACCAGGGCCAGTGTTACAAAAATCTATTGCAAAAATCGAAAAAGATCTCGTGGGTCAGTTAGATTTTTTTCAAAAAAAAGGAAAGTTGTTGGAAGCACAGCGTTTGGAAATGCGAACACGACAAGATATTGAGATGATGAAAGAACTTGGGTATTGCAATGGGATTGAAAATTATTCATTGTATTTGACGGGGCGCAAATCAGGCGAGGCACCGTATACACTCATTGATTATTTTCCAGATGAATATATGCTTGTGATTGATGAGTCACATGTGAGTGTGCCACAAATTGGTGGAATGTATAATGGCGATCGTGCGCGTAAACAAAATCTCATTGAACATGGGTTTAGATTGCCAAGTGCATTGGATAATCGTCCACTGAACTTTGAGGAATTTGAAGAGCGTATGGATCAGACGATCTTTGTTTCGGCAACACCCTCCCAGTATGAACAGGGCAAGAGCTCTCAGATTGTCGAACAGATCATTCGTCCGACGGGCTTGTTGGATCCACAATTAGTAATTCGTCCAACTGGTGGGCAAGTTAGTGACGTGATGGATGAAATTGGTAAGACCATTAAGAAAGGTGAAAGAGTTCTTATAACAACACTTACAAAAAAACAAGCAGAAGATTTGTCAGCATATTTAGATGAAAATAAAATAAAATCGCAGTATTTACATTCAGATGTTGATACGCTTGATAGGATTACGATTTTGGAAGAGTTACGAGAAGGGAAATTTGATGTTTTGGTTGGCGTTAATTTACTTAGGGAAGGACTTGATCTGCCAGAGGTGTCTCTTGTCGCAATTTTGGATGCTGACAAAGAAGGATTTCTGCGCTCAGAAGTGTCACTGATTCAAACAATTGGACGTGCTTCGAGAAATGCGGATGGTCGTGTGATTCTTTATGCGGATAAAATCACAGGTTCGTTGAAAAGAGCAATTGATGAAACAAATCGTCGTCGTGAAATTCAACAAAAATATAATAAAGAAAATAATATTACACCAAAAACAATCCAAAAAAATATTGCGTCAATTGTCAAAAAGAAGTCAGAGGATGAAAATAAAAAAGCAAGAGAATTTATAGAATTAGCCAGTATTGAAAATATTGAGGGATATATTCATCAGCGAGAGATGGATATGAAAAAAGCAGCAAAGACACTGAATTTTGAAGAAGCAGCAATGATCCGTGATGAGATTCGAGAGCTAAAACGGTTGTAAAAACAAAAAATATAGTATATATTTTATATATGATACACAAAAAACATAAAATATTTTATCATAAAACAAAGAAAAAAATAATTAGCAATTATGCACATCACCATCCATTATTGTTTTTTGCATTGATTTTTAATATTTTTGTTATAACAATCGTGTTGATAGTCAGTGCAATGAATCATGATTTGGATTTACTTAATGCAAAGAGGGAATTGTTTAATCAACCAAACCCGACGATTCTTGTAGATGTAAATGAAATGTTGGATGGATATCCTATGGTAGAGATGGCTCCATATATTGCGCGGGAAAATAGAGACGTTGCAGCATTTCTTGTGGCAATTGCAAAAAAAGAAAGTGGATGGGGAACACATACACCAAAACTAAATGGAGAGGAATGTTATAATTATTGGGGATTTCGACAAAAACGTGAACGTATGGGCAGTGGTGGACATACGTGTTTTGATTCTCCTGAGGAGGCAGTAACGGTGGTGTCTTTAAGAATTAAGGATTTAATAAGAAAAGGACATGATACACCAAGTAAAATGATTGTATGGAAGTGTGGAAGTTGTAATGGACAGGCAAGGATTGGATCACAAAAGTGGATACAAGATGTTGATATATATTATCAAGAGATGATGAATTAAAATATATCAATAAAATAAAAATCCAATCTGGTGCCGTGCACGAGATTGGATTTTATTTTTTATAGATCAAAATGTATAACATTCGCTTGCGATATTTCTTTTGAAATTGTTTTCAAAAGAATTATTACCATCCTTCCATGATATAACTGATTGGAAAAATGGTCGTGGTTTTTTGGGTCTATTTTTATGTACAGCACAACGCATGCCAAATTTGGCATTGTTCGTGACAATATTATTAATAAGCGTGATGTCACCAATGCCCATGGACGTGAGGAAAGCAACGCCATTTTTTATATTGTTATTGAATGTGGAATTTTCAATTGTGAGAATATTATCATATACTTCTGTTTCTAGACCACTTTCTCCGTTACGTGATGCAATAGTATTTATAATTGTTGTATGCATATGCGGGTGGAGATCGATGCCTTCCTCACCATTTTCTATGACTTTAGAATTGACAATTTCTACACGACCATCACGTAAATACATTCCTTGGTTGTCGTTTTTTGTGATTGTGACATTGCTAAATCGTACAAGTGGCATGTTGGCAATTTCATCATCTGTTTTATCAAATATTTCGTATACAACGTCAGCTTTTTCACCAGGAAGTGTTTCCGGTCGTTTCTTTTTTCCCATTTTTACACCAAAATCATTGGCATGAGATATAATTGTATTCAAAAATGCTGCAGAAGTATTATAGGGAATGAAAACAGTGTTATTGCCACCAGATATTGTTAAATTGATCAGCTTTGCGTTATTGCCTGTTGTTAGTGTATTTATTTGTGGTACAGTTTCTTGTGAAATAATCACATCATTACCAGAACCATAAAGTGTGATATTGTCAGGGAGTGTAAGTAGTTCATTGTATGTGCCAGGTGCAATGATGATCGTTGAAATATTTCGTTCAGTTGCAGCCAAGAGAGCTGTTTCTATATGTGAAAAAGGATAGGTAAGTGAGCCACTTTGCATTTTTGAAGCAGTCTCATTTTCAAGAATTTTTTCATCAACAAATATGACGTGAGGTGAAAATTCTTGTAAGTCTGCAGTAAGTTCTGTTTGAACATAAAACTGACCACCATACCAGATGAGTGCAAATAGTGCTATATATAAAGTTGTACGAAATATAAGCCAAAACATAGTATGAGTATAAAACTTTTTTACAATATTGTCGATTAAGTATTTTTTAAAATATAAAAAACTGGACAATTCTTATAATATAAAAATTGTCCAGTAATGGAAATGGTCTGTGGTTTAGCCGTTCAACTAACGGCGCAACAATATGCCTCTATCTATTGCTTTGTATCTTCTAGCGACATCATCATCGGGGCTGTTTTCAACTTTGTATGAATAAAAGTTGTACCCGTTTTGACGTAACCAGTCATATGCAGCACTTGAGCTGGGTAGGTTACGGACGCAATTGAGATGCATCATGAAGCCATCTTGGTGCTCCAGTACTTTAACCTTAAACCCTTGCTTGTCGCAACGCTTGTCTATGATCTCATAGGCAAGCGTATTGCCGTCGAGCCAATCGAACGCAGGAAAGGATTCTCCGCAATCATTCACTACAGCAAACTGTGCTGGTGGCTGTGGTTGTGCTGCTGAGACATAGGTAGACTCCGGACAGCAACATGCTGTCAGAATAATACCGAGCAAGCCAACAAAAAACAAATTTATCCATTTGGTCATGACGTAATCCTCCTTTAGGTAGTGTCGTCATTTTATTAAGAACTGATTTATCGTGACGATAGCATATATACAGTATTTGTCAAGCAAGGGATGACATAAATTACAGTTTTTTTGTTATTGACTTTGTGAGATAAATAAGCGAAAATGTTATTATTGTTATTAAAATTTTTGAAGTTATGGATTATAAAAAATATACATTAAAAAATGGATTGCGTGTTGTGCTTGTTCCGATGAAAGAAGTAACCACAGCAACAGCACTTATTTGTGTGGGAACAGGATCACGATTTGAAGATAAGCATGAAAATGGTCTTGCACATTTCTTAGAACACATGTTCTTTAAGGGAACCAAAAAACGTCCCAAGACAATGAATATTACTAAAGAATTGGATGCACTTGGTTCACAGCATAATGCATATACAGGAAAAGATCGTACAGGATATTATACAAAAGTACCATCAGGTAAGATCATTGATGCAATGGATGTATTGAATGATCTTTTTGTCAATTCAACCTTTAAAAGTGCAGAAATTAAAAAAGAATCAGGTACAATCGTGCAGGAGATTAATATGTATGAAGATATGCCGTCACGATTGGTATATGATATTTTTGAGACATTGCTTTATGGAAAAGATCATCCGCTCGGACGAGAAATTATTGGAACAAAGAAAAATGTGACAGGTTTTGTACGTAAGGATTTTATTACATATCTTGAGCGATGCTATACAGCACAAAATACTGTTGTGTGTGTTGCAGGAAATTTTCCACAAGGAAAAGTTTTGAAAAAAATTAGAGAAGATTTTGGACAGATGCGTGCGGGTGATAAACCAGCATATGAAATATATGTGGGTATGCAGGAATGTGCAGCATTGAAGATTAAAGACAAAAAAACAGATCAAACACATTTTATGGTAGGTGTACACACAGGTGGCTTTAATCACAAGGACCGATATGTATTATCGATGTTAGCTAATATTTTGGGTGGTGGCATGAGCAGTCGTTTGTGGGAAGAGGTACGTGAAAAAAGAGGTTTAGCATATAGCGTGCAAGCAATTGTCGATTTTTATCCAGAAACAGGATTTTTTGCTGCAAAAGCGGGCGTAGAACATGAAAACCTTGTACAGACATTGCAGATTATTTTGAAAGAAATGAAAAAAATTGCAACAAATGGTGCAACAAAAGAAGAATTTGATCGTGCTCGGAGTGGTTTTGAAGGACGGCTTGCATTCAGTATGGAAACATCAGATACAGTTGCCAGTAATTTTGCAGAGCAGGAAGCTGTACGAGGTGATATTATCGTACCGACAGAGTCACTCAAAAGAATTCACAAAGTAACACGTGGAGACATTCAGCGTGTTGCAAAAGAAATTTTTGTTCGAGAAAATCTTAATTGTGCGATCATTGGACCACAAAAGAAAAACGAAAAAGCAATTAAAAATATGCTAAAATTCTAACGGTAGTAAGTTTAATAACAGCCTTTGTTATCTTGTTTTAATACGTGTTTTGTGCTATTGTAGAGTGAACTTTTATATTATGATGAGATGGTTATGAATCAAGTAATTGACACATCTACAACAATTATTTTTCGTGTTATCATAGCGCTGTTGGCGCTGTGGTTTTTGTATGTGATTCGTGATGTGATTTGGCTCTTTTTGATTGCAATTATCATTACCGCAGCACTCAATCCGATTATTGGGCGAACACAAAAATTACTGAAATCAAAACGAGGACTTTCTGTCAGTGGTGTATATATTTTATTTTTTAGTGCTCTGGGGTTACTCATTGCAGTTATTGTGCCATTATTGTCAGATCAATTTGATCAATTGGGCAGGGACTTGCCACATTTTATTGAACAATTTGTTCCAGACACAATGGTTGTGCCACAAGAAATATCCTTTGGTGATGTAGGACAAAAATTTGTAGCATTGATCAATAATCCATTTTCTACAACAGTTGGATTATTTAGTACAATTATCTCTATCGTAGCTGTGATCTCAATGTCATTTTATATGTCATTACAAAAAGATGGACTCAAAAATGCATTACTCATCACCACACCAAAGCAATATAAATCATATATTGCCTCATTGATCGATCGTATTCAAGAAAATTTTGGACGATGGATGGTAGGACAAGCAGTTACAATGGTATTTGTTGGTGTGTTGTATTATTTAGCACTAACAGTTTTGGGTGTTCCGTATGCACCAGTATTAGCATTGATTGGCGGATTACTAGAAATTATTCCGTATTTTGGACCAATTATGGCGTCAGTTCCAGCAATTCTTTTTGGACTCATGGTTGATCCAATGGTAGGCGCTATGGTTGCGATTGCATATTTTGTGATCAATATGATAGAAAATCATTTTCTTATTCCAAAGATCATGAACAAGGCAGTTGGGCTCAATCCTGTGCTTATTATTTTGGCATTACTCATTGGTGGCAAAATTGCTGGGATTGTTGGAATTTTCCTTGCGGTGCCGATTGCTGGTGCAATTGGGCTTTTTGTAAAAGACATGATGGACAAAAAAAGATCACAGAGTCTGCTATAATAAAAATATGAATACAAAAAATACAAAATATATAAAACAGCCAGAAGGTGGACTATTGCAGTCACATGAATGGGCGGAATTATTGCGTGCAGAGAGAAAAGATGTGATAAATATTTTTGATGTGCATTGTATCATGCACAAATTATCGTTTGTAGGTGCGTATGCATATATTCCACGAGCGTGTGATATTGACGAGAAAAAAATTGATGCACTCATCCAAAAGGCAAAATCATATAATGCTGGGTGGAT
>JAOZUJ010000049.1 GCA_029938745.1 Candidatus Moraniibacteriota bacterium | reverse complement strand
ACAATTTTTCACAAGTGCAGAAAACTGTCATTATAATTAACAGAAATTTTTTATGAAAATACAATTTATTACAGGAAATATAAACAAATTCAAGGAAGCACAAAAAATTGTTCCAGAATTGGAACAATTAGATATTGATTTGCCAGAAATTCAAGAAATTGATGCACATGAAATTATAAAAGCAAAACTAAATTCCGCCGTCGCTCTATCGAGCTATGGCGAGACAGGGAAGTCAAGCGAAGGTAGTTTTTTTGTCGTGGAGGATACATCCTTATATCTTGATTGTTTGAGTGGACTACCAGGACCGCTCATCAAGTGGTTTGAAAAGACAATTGGCAATGACGGTTTGTATGATATTGCGCGAAAGTATGACAATTATGATGCACAAGCAAAAACAGTGGTAGGGTATTGTGATAATGATGGTAAAATTCAGTTTTTTAATGGCACAATAAATGGAAAGATTGTTACACCGCAAGGCGAGGGTGATTTTGGATGGGGTCCAATATTTATGCTAGATGGATACAATAAAACATTTGCTCAGATGAGCAAAGAAGAAAAAAATAAAATCAGCATGCGTAGGGTCGCATTTGAAAAATTGAAAGATTTTTTATAATACTGAGCAAAGGTCCAACCTAGGATAAGTCCTGGGCCAGACATCGTGCAAATTTTCACACCTCCAAACAAAATATACAGCAAGTCATTGCGAACAGAAGTCACGAGTTATGAGATATGTGAAGCAATCCTGAAGATTTTATAAATAGTCTTGTAGAGATTGCTTCGCCTGCCTGTCCGGTAGGCAGGTCGTACCTCCTCGCAAAGACGTAGTATGTAAGAGTCTTGTAGTTAGCTCAATTACTTTTTCCAGTCTTTTATAATGATTTTTTTGCCCTCAAGAGAAAACTCAACTTTTTGACCTTCTCTGAGTTTTAGTTTTTGGATCATTTCCATAGGAATTGTGACTGCATAACTACCTGATTTTTTGTAGAGTTTTCTTGTGTTTTTGTTTTGTATTTTTCTTCGCATATTTTTTTTGGGTACCTTTTAAGATATCTTAAAAGGTACACATTTAATTAATTATTTTATTAACTTTGAAGAATTTTGTATACATAAAAAATAGTGCCGTTAGTCCCATGAATGTTGCTGTGCATGAAAAGATGATTGCTGTTGCGCTGGTGCCGTACATTGGTAAAAAGTGAATGTTTGCAATAATGCCACCGGTGAGAGCAACTGCAGTAATTGATGCAGGGATGCGTGTCATATCAGCGCCGTTGAAAACTGAAGCCAAGACAAAGAAAATTGTAATAAATATTGTGCCACCAGTTCGTAATGGGATTAAATGTGCAGCTGCAATAAATTTATCTCCCAAAAATAGTGTAATGAGAAATTCTGGCATGAGTGACATGATAATCGCGCTGGGCACAAGAATCGCAAAAAGGAAGATGATGACTTTTTTGAGAATAGCTTGAATTTGTGCATGGTCTTTTTTCTTTGCGAGGTCGGACATTGTTGGGAACAAGATAAATGTGAGTGCAAACATGACATAATAGGGGATAAGAGCAATCGTGAAAGCTGCAGTATAAAGCCCTGTATTTATGTCGCTGCCAGTTATCGCTTTGATGAGGTACATGTCAGCTCTGATGTAGAATTCATAGAAAGCAAGAAAGAGTATAAATCCACCGGCATAGGCAATGATCTTTTTGTAAGAGTAGGTTTCTTTTTTGTGTGTATGTGCAGATTCTTCTTCTTTGATAAAGAGCGCTTCAATGATAAGAGCTACAACAAAAACGCTCAGAGGAGCAAGTATGGAGCCATAGAGAGCACCGTCAAGTCCGACGAGGTATGCAAGTCCCACGATCCACGCAATGCGAAAAATACCACGTGCAATTTTCATTGCAGTCATTGCTTTGAAATATTTGAGACCGTTGAAATAAAGAACATGAAAAGAAGAAATAGCAAAAGCAGGAATGACCAATGCACTAATTTTGAACAATGGTGTGAGAGTTGCATCGTTGAATGCTTGTGCAATCAGTGGCGCAAGGATATAAAAGATTATTGTGAGTGATGTAATAATAATAATTTGAAGGAATGCGGCGGAGCGACGAATCGCACGGATTCGTGGCCAATTGCCAAGATTCTCGCTGATGCGCTTCATCATTGCTGTGGGGATAGAGCGTCCAGCTAAAAGGATGATCATAGTGGTAAATCCAATAACAAGGCTATAACGTCCGTAGTCAGCAACGCCAAGCATTCGTCCAAGCCCCATGTTGACGACATAACTAGAAATATTATATATGAATTCTGCTATTACCAGAATAATAAATGATGTTTTTAGTTTGGACATTGTGACTAGTATATTAGTAATTAGTATGTAAACGGCACATTTTGTCATTTCGACTGGAGCGGTAGCGGAATGGAGAAATCTCTGATGTGATGGTTTTTTTTATAATGATTTTACAGTTTTGAGATCTCTCCACTCACTTCGTTCAGTCGAGATGACACATATTTTTTAGTTCTTCAAAAATAACTTCTTTTTCACGGTTACCGTTTATTTTTGTTAGGTGAAATAGGGAATTATATTCATTAAATAGTTTATCCTTTTTTTCTAGATAGGGAATTCCTTGTGATGGGGGATTGTCGCGATGCATAATATCTCTGGGCTCTGTGGATAAGAAAAATTTATGATCAGGTGCTGTGATATGTGTGAAAAAAAACGGGATATATCTTTTGTCGGAGAGATAAGAAATATTCACAATCATATCGTAAAAATATCTGTCAGTTAGGATGTAGTCATATTTTTCACGTTGTAACTTGTGTACGAGCATTTTAAATCGATGCACATCAATAAAAAATGCGATTTTACGTAAAAAGATCTTACTCCATGATGCCTTCATGACATTTTGATCGTCATTGCGATCTGTGGGGGACGGACATGTCCGTCCCGTACATTTTGAAAAATTCGCAACAGAAAACTGTACAGCATGAAAATAGAATACTTTTTTACCACCACTTTCCAAGTATCCTTGTAATAATTGTATTTGCGTTGATTTGCCAGAGCCATCAAGGCCTGAAATTGAAATAATTTGCATACTCATTGACTCATTACTTAAATTATTGTATTATTTATTGTCAATGCAATATATGTATTGTACAACACAATTAAGTGTAAATAAAGTAGTTTGACAATAAAATATAATGGAGGGACATCCTATGTGGGATCCTTATGCTGATTTTGAAAAGGTGACATTTGATAATGGATTAAATGTATATATAGCGCAATGGCCAGAAAGAGAGTTGGAATATGTTGGTGTTATTGTGCATTCTGGGGCTAATTGTGACTTTGAAGGGATGGCAGGCTTGGCTCATTTTGTAGAACATTTGGTATCCTCAAATATCAAAATGGACAATGCATCCCATGAAGAGTTAGATGCTTTTTTTGAGAATAATGGTGGATGGATTTCATTTGGTCGCACATCTTACTTTCATACAAGATACAGTTTTTTAGCACCAATCAAATCATTACAGAGAAGTTTTGCAATTTTTGAAGCCATGTTGCTCAATGTATCTATCAAAAAAGATTTTGATGTAGAACAAAAAACTGTATGCACTGAAATGAATGGACGTTTACAACCGCAGTTATTTCGAGATGTTAATGTACGAAAAAGGAATGCTTTGTATCAAAACACATTTCTTGCAGACATAGAAACTGCAGGTGGTACAGAAGATTCAATTAAATACATCACGCAAGCTGATGTGCAGAAGTTTTGTGATACATATTATGTGCCACAAAATATGAGTATAGTGTGCGTTGGTGGTGCATCAGTTCAAAGAGTTACAGAAATGTTGAAAAAAACAGCATTTACGCAACAGCACACTGCCTTTCAAAGACAGGAGATAGTAACTTTACCGGTTGAGCCATTATTGCAGAGAGGAGAGACTGTAGATCTTGCAACATTTGGCGTTAAACAAACTACGTTTTATAGTATTTCGAAATTGCCAAATTTACACAACGAAAGTGTGTGTACAATTTTAATGGAAATGTTACGCAAAATCTTTTTTGCAGAACTTCGAAAGAGACAAAGATTGACTTATGGGATTAGCGTAAAGACAACAAATCTTTTGTTTTTTAGAGAGGTTATTATTACGGGAGGTGTTGAAAATGGTTGTGAAGATAGAGTTTCTAAGTCTATCATTGACATCATTGATACATTAAATGAATTTGAAGAATTATTTTTTCAAATTCGTAACAATGAAATCATGTCAAAAAAAATGTATGACACGAGTTGTGTTAATGTTTTTAAATCAGCAATTTTTGACATTGTAGAGCAGGGGCGAATTGTATCATTAAGGTCCATAATGAATAATTTGACAGACGTTACTTTTGAAGATGTGTTGCATTTGGCATCATTTCTGAAGCCAGAGTTTCGTTATGAACTCATATATACTCCATAATTAACAAAAGCACATTAATCTATTTAGATTAATGTGCTTTTTACTTTTTTTAAAACTTTAGTAAACAATAACACTAACAGGTTGCATTTTTGCGACAACATGTGCGATGCCATTTGCTTCTACGCCTTCTATTACTCGGTGGATGTTTTTGTATCGTGCTGAATCTTGGTTTAGTACGATTGATGATTTTGCGTTGTAGAGGTGGACTCCTTTTTCTTCCATCTTGGCAAATAACTCGTCTTTATTTGAGATGTCTTTTTCATCACTATTAATTCCTTTGCCTGTGCCGTGTGGTGCTGAATAAAAACTTTCTGCGTTATTGTCTGTTCCGACACAAATGTACGCGTCTGTGCTCATGGATGATGGGATGAATGCTGGCTCACCGATGTCACTGTAAAGTGAGTGATGTCCCATTTTACTTGGTCCGTAGGCTCTAGATGTGTTTGATCGGTGTACCCAGACATCTTTACCAAAATGATTTTCTCCTGTTATTGAGATGTGGGGCATGTCATAAATGAGGTCCATGTTTGCGTCACGGTTTAGAGTTTGTTTGATCGTTTTTGCAATGTTGTGAGTGATGGTTGCGCGGTTGGATGTGCCAAAGTTTGATGCAGCAGCTCGTGCTGTCATGTACAATTCACCATCAGGTCCGTTTGCATCATATTTGAGAAGGGAGTCATCACCTGCCATGTGTTTTTTTATTGATTTCTGCATTTCATCGTATACGTCTTTTTTACGAGAATTAAATGTCATTTTACCAAGTGTCACCATCAGAGACTGTGATAAGTGTTCACGTTTTTTTGCTGTGTGGGTGTACATGGTATATTGACCCAAAATACCAGAACCAGTGTGAATCATAAAGAGATATTGTCCTTTTTCTATACCCATTTTTTTTGCTTTTTCTTCATCAACGATGTCTGATACTTTCATGAGATCGAGAAAATGATTACCAGCAGCACCTAATAATCCAAGTCGATATTTTGCAATGTGCAAATACAATTTTGGGATGACATCAAAAATATCTTGACGAGACATTTCTTTTTCAAAAAAGTTTCCACCATTTTGTGTATTTGCTAATTCATGTTTCGTTTGAATGCCAAGGTGCTCAATTGCGGCTGATGTTCCTTTGCGACAGATATCAGTTACTACATCAAAGGGTACTTTTGTTCCGAAGTATGCCTTCGTCGGAACTGTTGATACTAGTTGTTCAAAAAGTGTCTGGATTTCATCGTCAGTTATATTATTTTCATGCAAATTGGTTTTGAGAAGTCGCATGCCACAGTTTGGATCCGAATCATTTACTTGTGGTAGGATATATTTATCAGAGACAATTGTTGTGCCGGATGCGTTTTTGCGTCCGGGTTTTGATGTGATATCAGGTAGTGAGGCAGTATGACGAAAAAGTCCATCATTTGATCCAATGTCCTCTACTTTTGCAAATGTTTCTTCATCTGGCAAAAGATCATCACTCATAAAGAACCGTGAAGGCACAGTCATTTTGTCTGTTTTGAAATCAGATTGATGCTCTGATAGTTTTTTTAGGTTTTTCTTGTATTTGTTTGGCATTATTGTTGGTTGTAGTGACAGGTTTAAAACCTGTCACTACGTTAAAGTTAAGAATTAGGGTTTAATTCATCTTTATTCCATTCCCGTGGATTAATAATAATATATTCTCTGATTTTATTCAATGATTCATCTTTGCGGATAATGTGGTCGTAAAATGAGCGTTGCCATTTGAATTTTTCTAGAGGTTTTTGCTCGTTCATTTTTCGGGAGGAAAATGTTTTAAATCCACGTATTATTTCAGATAGTCCATGTGTTGTAGGGACAGGTTTAAAACCTGTTCCTACGTTGTCATTAATCTCAACTATAACATGTACGTGATTTGGCATTATTACAAATGTATCAATATTAATATTATTGTAATGATTTGGAAGGTTTAGCAAGACTTGTTGTGTAATTTCACCAAAATCATTTAATATCATTTCATCATTCACAATTTCACCAAAATAACATTTTTTATCCTTTGTGCAAATTGTTACAAAATACATACCGTTTTGGGAATAGTCGTAATTCTGCAATCGGTTTTGCTTTCGGTGTCTCATGAGGTTGTCTGTTAGCGTAGTGACAGGTTTTAAACCTGTCACTACATTGAGTTGTAGATATCTGTGTATTTTTTTGCAACATCTTGAATATTAAATGTTTCGTGTGCAAACTGAAATGCATTTTCTCCAAGCAGTTCTCGTTTAGCAGAATTTTTTTCTAATTCAAGGATTGCGCTGACTAAAGCATCTTTATTTTCCTTTGGTATTATAACATTGATCTTGTCACTAGAAAACTCTTTGAACAATTCTAAATCAGAAGCAATCACTGGTTTTTTGCATGCGTACGGTTCTACCATTGCGAGCGGTACATCAAATTTACCAGACATGTCAGTAACGGGAAATATGACGATGTCAGACATATTATAAATTGCATTTACATCTGCAAACGTATCAGTAAAGGTTATTTTATCAATATATCCTGCTTTTGCAATTTTTTTAATGATTTCTTGTTTTTTACGTGTGTCATCATTATTTTTTATGCGGCATGCACAGAGATATTTGATATGTGCGTTGTCAGGATTATTCCATAGGTCAATAAAAGCGTCAACGATCAGATCAGTCGCGCCAAGGCGTGTAAATTCGCCCGGATAAGTGACAACAAAATTTTTGTCAGCAATGCTCCATTTTTGC
>JAOZUJ010000139.1 GCA_029938745.1 Candidatus Moraniibacteriota bacterium | reverse complement strand
GTTCACGTATTTTGTTGTCATGTTCGTTATCAAAAGAAAGGAACTCGTAGCTCGCAGATATGGTGCGTATGTGCTCATAATGCTTATTGGAGCTCTTTTGACAAAGATATTTTTACCATCAGTATGGAATGATTTTACAGCATCTCTGATATTTTTTGACAATCATTGGAGCTATGTTGGACACATCATGCGTAATTATTGGCACCCAATTATTGGTGGTATATTGGTGGTGATGGGTTCATGGTATTTGATCAAAAAACAAGAAGATGAACGTCCGGGTATTTGGATTTCTGTTACATTTTTTGTCACTGTTTTGTCGGCAATTCTTATTTGGAATAGAAATGTTGGCCCGCAATATATTTTCTTCGTGCAAACATTTGGATTGATACTCGCGGCAGCTGGCGTGTATGCAATTGCGCAATATTTGCAAAAACATATTCACAATAAACATATTTTTGTAACTATTTTGGTACTTGGCGCGATTCTTGTTCCATTTTATGGATATTTTATGTTGGAGAATAATACATATCACATTACAGCTTCAGCGGACACAGCAAATTATCGTAAAGTATTTGATTATGTAAAACGAAACACCATTGATGGTGATGCAATGATCACGAGAAACTTCCGTAATTATTATTGGAGCGGACTTAAAATGCCAGTTCTTGATTTTGGCTCAGAACGCTCCGATGCACAATTGAAGGATGAGGGAAAGGTCCAAAAGGTCACAGTTGTAGGAATACAAAAAATGACAGATGAATATCCAACAGGTTGGGTGGTGTTTTCTGATAATGATAAACAATTCATCACAAAAGAAGCGAGGGCATATTTTGACAACAATTTTGAAAAAGTAGATGACTCATCACTGGTGCGTGGCAAGGTGAATGTTTATAGGTGGGGTGCAATTAATTAAGAATTAAGAATGAAAAAAAGAGAATTTCACAAAGAAAGAATTGTATCAATTGATTTTGATGGTGTGTTATCAAAATATGATGGTTGGAAAGGTGAAGAAAATGTAGATGAGCCAATTGAAGGTTCAAGAGATTTTGTTATTATGTTAATAAAATGTAGTTATGTACCTGTAATATTTACAGCCAGAAAGAAAGAAGTCGTAGAAAATTGGTTAAAAATATATAATTTCCCAGAAATTGAAGTTACAAATGTGAAATATCCATCTGTAGCATATATTGATGATAGATGTGTAAAATTTGATGGGAATTTTTCTGAATTATTTACAAATTTAAAAGAGTTTGATGTTTATTGGCGGAATAAGGAAAATAAAATATTTAATGATTTAAAGAAAAAAATATGAAAAACATAGCAATCATTTTTGGAGGGAATAATAGTGAACATGAGGTATCTCTTTCGTCGTCAGGGGCAGTTGCTGGAGTTATTGATGAGAGTAAATATAATGTGACTTATGTTGCAATACTCAAAAATGGTCATTGGATTATAGGCGCTGATGCAAAAAAATATTTAAAAGATAAAAAGGATGATAAATTATTGAAGAAAAATGATATTGCAAAATTTGTAGAAATGGTTAGTAAAAATAAAATTGATCTCGTAGTACCAGTTTTACATGGTGAATATGGTGAGGATGGGCGCTTGCAAGGATTTCTTGATATTCTGGATGTCCCGTATGTTTTTTCTGGTCACGCTGCGCATGCATTAGGCATGGATAAATCAAAGTCAAAAAAAGTTGTAGCAGAAAGCGATGTGCAAATTATTCCTGGGGTAACATTACAAAAAGATGATGATTATAGTCCATCTGATATTATTGCAGAGTTTGGCACACCGCTGTTTGTGAAGCCAAACAAAGCAGGGTCATCAGTCGGTATTTCAAAAATTAACAATGAGAATGAGTTAGGGGATGCAATTGATGAAGCATTTACGCATGGCGAACAGGTTATTATAGAAAAGATGATTGCAGGTCGTGAACTAACTGTTGCAATTATTGAGCAAGATGGTGAACAAAGAGTATTACCTGTTATAGAAATTATAGCAAATACAAATGATTGGTACGACTATGATGCAAAATATGAGACAGGTGGAAGT
>JAOZUJ010000048.1:3621-7390 GCA_029938745.1 Candidatus Moraniibacteriota bacterium | reverse complement strand
CAAGCCTTTATTTTTTCTGTTGGTGTGTTAATATAGAAAAAGACTTGTTTTAATATTTTTTTATGAAAGGAGAAATTCAAAAAATTAAAGAGAATGCAATTGAGCAGATTACAAATGCGGATACATTGGAAGACATTGAAGAGATTCGTGTTTCGTATCTCGGTAAAAAAAGTGCATTCAATGAAATACTGAAAGGACTCAAAGATTTGTCATCAGAAGAGAAAAAAGAGATTGGACCACTCGCAAATGATACAAAAAAAGAAATTCAACATTTAATTGATGATAAAAAACTTGCACTTGAAAGTGTGATTGATGAAAAGAAAGAATGGATTGATGTAACAGCACCTGGTAAAAAACATGTACATGGGCATT
Organism: Candidatus Moraniibacteriota bacterium; assembly: GCA_029938745.1. GTDB lineage: Bacteria > Patescibacteriota > Minisyncoccia > Moranbacterales. Next base: position 7,018 of record JAOZUJ010000048.1, on the reverse strand, counting down.
TACATCCGTTGAGTATTGTGCAAAGAGACATAGAGGACACTTTTACTTCTATGGGATTTGAGATTGCGGACGGACCAGATATTGAGAGTGAATCATACAACTTTGATGCAATTAATATGCCAGATGATCATCCTGGACGCGATATGCAAGATACTTTTTGGATCTCACGAGAAGACGGACGCAAAAAAGGCACAGGGACTGTCATGCGAACACAAACATCAGGCGTGCAAGTGCGTTATATGGAAAAGCACAAGCCACCATTTCGTATCATTGTACCAGGAAGGGTATTTCGTAATGAAGCGACAGATGCGTCTCATGAGCATACTTTTCATCAGTTTGAGGCACTTGTGGTAGGCGACGACGTGAATGTGGCAAATTTTCTCTATATCGCAGAAACGTTTTTTTCAGAGTTTTTTGGTCAAAAGATCAAAGCACGACTCAGACCAAGTTACTTCCCATTTGTAGAGCCGGGATTTGAATTTGATATATCATGCACAAACTGTGGTGGTGACGGATGCTCTACGTGTTCACGCACTGGTTGGATAGAAGTGGGTGGTGCAGGGATGGTGCATCAAAACGTATTTGAAGCAGCAGGTTACGACAGAGATAAATATCAGGGGTTTGCATGGGGATTTGGATTGGAACGACTAGCAATGATGAAATATAAGATTCAAGATATACGATTGTTTCATAGTGGTGATGTGCGGTTTACTAAACAATTCTAGATAACAATAATTATTGATATACTAATTACTACTGATATGTCAAAACATTTTAAAATTTTAATCTTGCTAATAAACATAATATGAAACTTGAAGAACCTCAAGTAAATAAAGAAAACAATAGAATGTCTCGACGCACTTTTTTAAAAAAGGCTGGTGTGGCAGCGGCAGTGTTGGCGACAGGGCCAGCTCTAAATGCCTGCTCATCTGAAAAAATAAAAATAGATTTTGATAATGAGGTGTATAATAATATTTTGCAAGATCTAGAAAAACAAGAGCTTACAAACTCTCGTCATTATAAAGAATTTAAAAAAAGGTATAGTAATGAGTCTTTTGAAAAATTTAGAAAAAAATATGATCTAGATATTAACGAAGCTAGTAAAAGATGGGATAGGCATTTATTGCATCAAAAGGACGAAATTATTGAAAGAGCAAAAAGAGAAAAGGAAATTAACGCAGTTGCGAAGCGGATGGGCATTGATCCAGATGGTCCACTAGATGTTGAGATAGAAGATTTTAATATTAAGAGAATTAATGGGCAAGATGTTCCAGCAGAAAAAAACTTGAACAAAGACGAAATTGGTAAAAGTAAAAATAACAATAAATCTGCATTGGAGAGTGTGAATGTGGATACAAGTGTTTATTAAATAGTTATTAAATTTATTAGTTACTTAATGTGATATGAAATTTAGCTACAATTGGCTCAAGGAATTGAGTGGAACAAAAAAAAGTGTTGATGATATTGCGGATTTGTTTATGACGCACAGTTTTGAGGTTGAAGGTGTAGAAGATCTGTCTGATGGATTGGATAATGTTGTTATTGGAGAAGTGATGACAAAAGAAAAGCATCCTGATGCTGATAGACTTAGCGTGGCAACAGTTAATGTTGGTGAGGAAGAATTACAGATTGTTTGTGGTGCGCCAAATTTGGAAGTTGGTCAAAAAGTTCCTGTAGCATTGGTTGGTGCAATTTTACCTGATGGAGATGATGGATTTGAAATTAAAAAAAGTGAAATTCGTGGTGTGGAATCAAATGGAATGATTTGTGCCCAGGATGAACTTGGGATTGGCGCTGAACATGAGGGAATTATGGTTTTGGATGATGAAGCGCCTATTGGAGGATCTTTTGCAAAATATGCGGGCTTGGATGATACAATTATTGATATTGATATTTTGCCAAATAGGGGGCATGATTGTTTGAGTTATAGAGGGATTGCACGTGAAATACAAGCACTAGAAAATAATATCGTAGAGACAAAGCGAGTAAGTTTAGGTGATTTGAAAATAGAGGACTCTATAGAGGCCTCTATAGAGTCCCCTATGTGCCACAGGTATATAGGCATAAAAATTGATAATATTACGATCAAAGAGTCACCACAATGGTTGCAAGCACGACTGCGTGCGTCTGATATTGGATCAATAAATAATATCGTAGATATCACAAATTATGTGATGCTTGAGACCGGGCAACCGTTACATGCTTTTTCTGCTGATGTTATAAAAAAGATTTCTGTGCGACAAGCAAGAAAAGATGAAAAATTAACTTTATTAGATGATACAGAGTTAAAATTAGATGAAAATGATATTGTCATTACAGATGGAGAAAATCCAATTGCCTTGGCAGGCGTGATGGGAGGGATTGGTAGCGCCGTGACAGATGATACGCAAAGTATCATTTTAGAATCGGCATCTTTTGATGCATCTTCAATTCGTTTGACACAGCGTAAATATAATCTACAAACAGATGCAGCATATAGATTTGAAAGAGATTTGGATCCAAATGTTGCTGAGACTGCAGTGATCAGGGCAATTGAGATGTTTGAGGAGTTAGCAGGTGCCAGAGTGAGTGCAATTGCAGATGTGTATCCAAATCCTATAAAACCGTGGACTGTAAATATATCTATAAAAAAAGTAAACAAATTATTGGGAGTAGAAATCACTTCAGATGAGATCAATGATATTTTGGTAAGGCTCGGTATGAAAATTGAGAAAGCGGATAATGATTCTATGAATATTGTTGTGCCTACTATACGCGTAGATGTCAAAACACAAGAAGATGTGATTGAAGAAATTGGACGTATGTATGGTTATGATAAAATTAAGCCAAAACCACTAATAGACGCTGTACAAACACCCCAGCGTAATGAAACACGGTTTTTTGAGAGAACGCTGAAAGATGTGTTTGTGTATGGTGGATTTGATGAAGTGCGTAGTTATTCTTTTTATTCTACAGATGATGCAAAAGCACTTGGGCTTGATGATGAAGACCATATCACACTTATGAACCCGATGAATCCTGAGCAAGCGATCATGCGACGTACACTTGTACCAAATCTTCTCCATTTTACAAAAAAGAATTTTAGTTATTTTGACCGCGTACAAATATTTGAAATTGGACGTATTTATGATCCAACAGAAAGTACATTGCCAGATGAAAAATTAGTACTTGGTGCTGTGGTTGCATCAAAAGACGCAGAGGGTTCTCAATTTTTTGAAATGAAAGGTATGCTTGAAGTGCTATTGGATAGAATTAATATTGGAGAATATTATTTCGACGCTACCTTTGATGAAAATGTAGAACATTTACCAAATTTGCATCCATCACGTCGCGCACTGATTAAAATGAAAAGTGGTAAGATAATCGGGTGGATGGGCGAAGCAGATAAAAAAGCTAC
>JAOZUJ010000048.1:0-3521 GCA_029938745.1 Candidatus Moraniibacteriota bacterium | reverse complement strand
ACTCTTGAAGCTACAGAAGTTGATAAAAAAATTAATACTATTATTGCAGAGTTAGAGAATGATATAGATGTTCAGGTGAGACAATAGATATTAAAAAATCACACGAATCAGGGTTCTGAAGCGTGTGATTTTATTCTAGATAAATTGTTTATCTATAGGAAGTGGTGCTTTAGCTTTTTCTACGCCACTCTCATCATAAAGAACGACGTAAAAATCATGCACATGCACTGTGACTGCAGCTGGTACGAGCTGTAATACAAAGTCTTTGAAAATCAACTCGTCGTAGCCTTTGTTTTTTTGTGAACAAACAAGGGCTGTATCAACAATTGTTTTCATGCGCTTGTCACTTGGAAACTCCCGGTCTCTTTCTCTGTTTTTTTCTATTGTAGCAATTAACTCTGGTGTTAATTGTATGTCCAGAGTAGACTTCCCGAGCTTTGTTTCCAAGGTTGGTTTGAAGTAATCATCATCAACGTTACTTTTTTGAGGAGATGTTGGCATATTCAGGGCCTTGCTGTACAATGCATTGAAAAAGAACCTCATGTTATCAAATTCTTTCGGCGTTTTTATAAGGGCAGATATTTTTTCTGTCCACGATATTGGCACCAGAGACTCTTTTTCAAAATCACTTAGTTCTGTGGCAGTTGTATTGTAAGCTATGTAGAATTCTGCATTGGTTGATATTTGAGCAAGTTGGTACATGAATACTAAAAAACATGTTTTTTTAGAATTTAAACTCATAATTAGGCACCCTTTTGGTTTATTGATAAAATTTTAAACTACTGTTAACGTCAATTCTAATGACTTTGTAGTATACATGATAATTGAAAAAAAACAATACTTGCGATAGTATATAAGAGGTAAATTACAGTGCTTGTTTTACAAATAAATCAGTTAATTGTATGATGAGAGAATAAGATAGGTGTAGTATTTAATTAATATTGATAGAATATGCAAAATTTAAAAAAGCAGGATAAGCAGGTTTACAAGACAATTCAAGGAGAGCTAAAAAGGCAGGAAGAGGGGCTGGAGCTTATTGCATCGGAAAATTATGTTTCTGACGCTGTGTTGGAAGCATTGGGTAGCGTCATGACAAATAAGTATTCAGAAGGATATCCTGGCAAAAGGTACTATGGCGGGCAAGAATTCACTGATCAAGTAGAACAATTGGCAATTGATCGAGCGAAGAAGCTCTTTGGAGCAGCACATGTAAATGTACAGCCACATTCAGGTGCACCTGCAAATATGATCGTTTATAGTGCTCTGCTTGAGCCGGGAGATACTGTACTTGGTATGGACTTGGGTCATGGTGGACATCTTACACATGGTCATCCAGTGACACTGTCAGCACAAATCTATAACTTTGTACGATACAAGACAAAAGAAGATGGTACGATTGACTATGATGAGCTTTTGAAAATGGCAAAAAAGCATAAACCAAAAATGATACTTGCGGGTTTTAGTGCGTACTCTCGTAGTCTTTCTTATGCAAAGTTTCGTAAAATTGCAAATGAAGTAGATGCGATTCTCATGATGGATATGGCTCACATTGCAGGACTTGTTGCTGGTGGAGCGTTGCCAAATCCTATGCGTTATTGTGATGTTGTAACAACAACAACACATAAAACGCTCAGAGGACCACGTGGTGGCATGATACTTTGTAAACAAAAGTACGCAGCTGCAATAGATAAAGCGAATTTTCCAGGATTTCAAGGTGGCCCACATATGAATAATATTGCTGCAAAAGCTGTTGCATTTGGAGAGGCACTTAAACCATCTTTCAAAAAATATGCAGCTCAGATTTTGGTAAATGCAAAAGTGTTGGAACAAGCACTTGCAGGATATGGATTTCACATTTGTTTTGGTAAAACCGAAAATCACATGATGCTTATTGATACTGTGACGAGTAAAAATTTAACAGGTAAACAAGTAGAAACAGCACTTGACTTTGTCGGGATAACACTCAATAAAAATATGATACCAGATGATCCACGTAGTCCATTTGATCCAAGTGGTGTGCGACTTGGCGTACCGGCAGCAACAACGCGTGGTATGGGCGTTGATGAAATGCTCAAAATTGCAGAGTGGATCAATGATGTGTGTGATAATATTGATAATCAAAAAGAATTGAAAAAAATTGCAATAGATGTGAAAAGAACATGCAAGAAATTTCCGCTTACTAAATAATTTAGATATTTGACAATAAAGAAAATCGTGTGTAATTTGATAAAAGTACTTTATGACAACTAATAATGCAAGTAATACAAAAAAAGGTCAGCCTTCGTGTAAAACTATGGCGACCAAGGAGAAAAAAATGAAAGGAATAATTCTTGCAGGTGGTACGGGTTCACGTTTGTGGCCGCTCACTGCTGTAACATCAAAACAGATGTTGCCAGTTGGTGGTGTGCCGATGATCTTTCATCCACTGAATATTTTGATCAAGGCGGGTATCACAGATATTTTGATCATTGTTTCGCCAGATCATAGTGGAAGATTTATGAATATGTTGGAGCCCTTGTTGCGTCCATATGGCATCAACATTCTTTCAGGTGTGCAAGAGGTGCCAGCTGGATTGCCAGAAGCATTTACAATTGGCGCGCCAGTGATTGGTGATGATAATGTCACACTTATCTTGGGAGATAATATCTTTGAGGATACTGACACAATTGCAAATGCAATTAAAAATTTCAAAAGTGGTGGACATGTCTTTGCAAAAGAAGTTGATGACCCAGAACGATTTGGCGTTGCGACTGTTGATGCAAATAATGTTGTAACAAATATCGTAGAAAAGCCAGAAAAGCCTGAAAGTAATCTTGCTGTAACAGGTGCATATATTTATGATAATCATGTAATCCAAGCGGCAAAGGAACTTAAGGCGTCAGAAAGAGGCGAATTGGAAATTGTTGATCTGCATAATTATTATCTGCAGAAAAAAGAATTACAGCTCAGCTCTCTATCTGGTGCGTGGTTTGATGCAGGAACGCAAGAGTCATTGCGTGAGGTAGATAAATTTGCAGCAGACAATCATTTTGTTGATAGTTTTGACCCAATTCTTGCAGACGCTTTGAAAAAAGGATTTAAACGCAATAAAGAAATGGGAAAGGCACAATTATTGGCCTGTAAAGATATAAGTTAACCATTTTCTTCAAAAAAGACGATCTTGTACTTTACAAGGTCGTCGTGTTTCTTATACAATAGTAATGTAACATTATTTAAAAAATTCTCTGTCGTATCAAATTTTTGATACTGTAGTGAAACAAGAAGACATGAAAATAAAAAAAGCAATTTTACCCGTAGCAGGATTTGGTACACGATTTTTACCAGCAACAAAAGCACAACCAAAAGAAATGTTGCCAGTCGTTGATAAACCAGTAATTCAATATCTTGTAGAAGAGGCTGTGGCCTCTGGCATTGAGGAGATCATATTTGTCACTGGACGTGGCACGCGTGCCATCGAAGATCACTGTGATATTTCCTTTGAGCGTGAGCGCACACTGGTGGAAAAGCACAAGCAAGATCCA
>JAOZUJ010000138.1 GCA_029938745.1 Candidatus Moraniibacteriota bacterium | reverse complement strand
GAGAACACGCTGCTACTGTATATGCTTTATTAAAAGCAACTGTTTCACTATAGCCATCTTTTGGATCAGAAAAAGTAAATAAAAATCTTCCTGTGTGACTACCTGAGCTAACCGTGGCAGTATGTGAGCCCTCCAAATCATGTCCATTTAAAATACCGTAATAATTCTTGTCGCAGTTATTATCATTTATACACGAACTGCCATTTGTGGCAGTCCACCCATTACTACCTGGCTTACAGCGATACGAGGAGGACACATAACTACCCTTTCTACAATGATCAATATAATTTTGTGTCTCATTGACAAGTGTTTTATATCCACTACTCGTAGTTTCCCTCCACTGAATCTTAAATCCTCGATTAATGTGATTATTACATACAACCCATGATATTCTGCCTGTAGCCTTTACTTTCTCACAATTTGATGTTGATACATCAGTATAACAATAACCATAGTTATTCATGCTATTTGGACCACATTGTACTGTTGTCCCCGCTTGTACATCATTCACACCAAATAACATCACACCTCCACAAAGGAGAAAAAATATAAACATGCCCACGTTATTATCATTCCCTTTTTTACGAGATAATATCATTTTTGTAATAACGCCTACGACAATTATGCTCAGTAATATAATAATTCCGATACCAAAGATCTTCGCATAATTTTTATTTTCCTGCACATCTTGTTCTATATTTGTACTCTCTGACAAAGAATATTCTCTTTCATCAAGTATATTTCCATTTTCATCATACAACACAAATTTTGCCACTGGACTTGAACAATCATTAATGACAACAGCACTCAGATCTATATCTTTTACGACACGATCCATCACAACTTCTTTCTGAATATCTGCGACACACAGCTCTTCATTAGAAAAAATATTCCCTTTTACCGTTACTTTTGGCAATTGTTGACTTGTGTCTTGTGATGCACGTGATTGTCCAAAAGAATCAGCTGAACCTGCAATACTAATATGCATATTTACATTATCGCCCTGATCATACTGTGATTTATCAAATGTAATAAATCCAAATGAGCCTGATTGTCCTTGCACAACAAAATGAATATTTTGTGTATTTGAAATATTTTTATCTTGTACAAAAAATGCAAGTGTAGCATCATAAAAGCCTGGCTTTTTTGGATTTGGCAATTCAAATTTTACTTCTTTACGAACTTTTTTCTGCAAATGTTCTGTCTCTAACTCTTTCGTATCAACAATATTGCCACTATAAATAGAATTATTATATGTTGTGATCACTGGGATATATTCAATATCCGAATTAGAATGATTTGTAATATCACATATAATCTGTATTGTTTCATTTATTGAGATATCAACTCCCTGATCAACAAAATATTGATCATCTTGATCGTCTATATACAATGTACAATCATGTATTTTTATATATGCGTTTTCTGTCTGCTCCACTGCAACTGTATCGATAATATATTCTTCTAACAACATACCACGCTCATCATGTCCAACGAGTTGCATTGTTAGCATACCAGAAAGTTGATTTGGCATCTGAAATGATATTCGCTTTTGTACAGTACTTTGTGGCGCAACAGTAACGCCATCATCATATATTTTTTCATAAAGAACATTATTTTGCTCATCTAATACCTGCACTGCATATACCATACTAGGCAGCACCTTTGTGTGATGGTTAATTATGTCAAATGATATATCATATTCAATATCAGATTTTTTTTGTGTAACAACATTTTCAAAATCCATATCTGCAATAATCATCCCTGTTGTTATTTCTGTCACATTTTCTGGTTCACCTTCAATACTTTCCTGTGCAAACACACTCGTTGTTGTACAAAATAATACAAGCACTCCTACTAAAAAATATTTCTTCATATATTTATATTTACTTTTTATATTTATGTTTTTTATTATAGCACATTTTATGAAAAAAAATTGACGACATGTAGATTATTGACAAGACGTGTAAATATGTACATAATAAAGTACCTATCTCAGCCTACCTCATCGGTAGATGAACGACAGGCAATCTAAATTATCAATAATCTTATGACATCAAAAAATTCCATCACACATAA
>JAOZUJ010000137.1:1314-2079 GCA_029938745.1 Candidatus Moraniibacteriota bacterium | reverse complement strand
TGAACCTGCTTTGTCATAACAGTCTAGGGAGAGAGTTGCTGTTACTTCTACGTTTATGTCTATTTCTTCTGCTCCACTTATTGTTCCATCTCCGTTTACAATGTATGTTGTTGCGTGATCTGTTGTGAAGCTACATATTCCATTTGTTATTGTACAAGTTGGTGTTGTGTGGGCTGTCCATCCTGTATCTCCATCATTTTGATAGAGGATGTCTAGTTCCCTTCCTTCGTATGCACTACTTACTACCATTTCCATTGTAATGAGTTCAGTAAAACCCAACGACACACCCGACACACCTAACTTTGTTGCTCCAACCACATATGGTAACTCCTGTTTAACTGTTTGTGTTGTGTTACTAATCGTAAATTGTTCAAAATCAAACGGCATTGGCATCCCTGCATTGTAAATGTCTGTATTTGTTGGGAAAATTGCATCAGCGTTACTTGTCCGAAAAGTAACATTCACATTTGTTTCGACAGTATTTGCAGCGCTGATCTCGCCTGATGTAACTGTCATATACCCTTCATTCACACGTGCATTTATTTGTGTTGCATCTGGATCTGGAATAATGATATCTTCGAGTGGACCACCTGTAGTCTCAAAAGTAATCTCTTCTCCATAATAATCAATGGCCGGATCTTTACCGCCAGGATAATGCGCATACGCACGTACATAATATGTTGTGCCAGCTGTAAGACCTGTCATATTACAAGAATAATCGCCGCCTTCTTCACCGCCTACACCACCTGACCCTGCATCACATGA
>JAOZUJ010000137.1:0-1304 GCA_029938745.1 Candidatus Moraniibacteriota bacterium | reverse complement strand
CACATGACGAACCAAATCCTCCCTCAGGATCTTCTGTCCATTCAATATAACGATTAAAAGTCATATAACACTCTGGAGGACTCCCCGGACCCTCACAAACAGCTGAGAGTGTTGCATTTCCAGTTGCAGTTGTATTTGCAATATTTGTCACTGCCTGCGTAGTAATGAATGGTGCTACGGGTGCTACGCCAAATGATGGATCAATTGTGCCATCAGCAGATAATAATGCCAGATAATTACTATTCTCACCATCAAATGTAGTAAATGCTCCACCAAGGAAAATACTACCATCAGACAAGATGGAGACCGTCCCTACCGTACTGTCTGCACCAGTTCCTGGATCAAATGTGGTATCAAGCGTTCCATCTGTGTTAATGCGAGCAACACGATTTCTTGACGTGCCATCGTATGAAGTGAATATCCCACCAACTACTATTTTACCATCGGATTGCAAGCTCATTGCATAAACAGGACCACTCAATCCAACTCCAGACCCAAAAGACGTATCAAGCGTACCATCTATATTCAAACGAGCTACAAAATTTCTCACTGTTCCATCATATGCAGTAAATTCTCCACCAATTAATATTTTATCATCAGATTGCACAATCATCTCTACAACAGGACCAGTTGGTCCAGTTGCACTAATATAAAATTCGTCGTCAAGAGTCCCATCTGCATTTAGCCGAGTGATATTTTTTCTCGTTGGATCTCCCATCCAGAATACTCCACCAATAACAATTTCATCATCTGACTGGATACCTATACTAGCAATATCATACTCTGTTACGTGCATATGAGTAAATGTACCATCCAATGAACCAGTAGAAGTAAGTCGCATAAAATTATAAGAAGAACCCGTATAAAATGCTCCACCAACCAAAATCTTACCATCAGGTTGCAGTACCATAGACTGCGGATATCCGGACATTCCACTTTCAAGATTGAAACTCGTATCCAATGAGCCATCAGTATTGAGGCGCACAATATTGTTTCTTGACACTCCACCGTATGTATCAAAATCTCCAGCAATGATAATTTGTCCATTTGGCTGAATAACAACTTCGCTAACTTCATCCAAGCTTGCTAAACCTGAACTAAATGTTGTGTCAAGCATACCATCTGTATCAAGGCGCGCAACATGATTAACTACTGTACCATTATATGTGGTGAACTCGCCCACAATAATAATTTTATCATCTGACTGAATAGCTGATGAAACTACGGTACCATTTGCCAAATCCGCACCAAATACTGATTGCACTGAACCAAAAAAAACAAAAAGCCCAAACACCAAAAAAATG
>JAOZUJ010000136.1 GCA_029938745.1 Candidatus Moraniibacteriota bacterium | reverse complement strand
TTTTATGATTGTTCACTGATAGTAGCACAACAATTAGTTTTTTGCAACCGTTAAGTCTATGTACGAATAAATTTTGTGAAAGAAAAAATATTGGTGCGCGTAATAGAAGACAGAACTGGCCATTCTACAAATGATTAATGTAAAATCTAAACTATTCTGATAGCACTGCATTTGCAGGGCTGTGAGATAAAACAATCAAATGAAAAAGAGTTATAAAACAACAATAGGTGTATTTGCTCTTGCAGCAGTTGCACTTACAGGATCACAGATTGCAGCAAATGCATATCAAGGTGATCACACAAAGCAAGGACCAAATTATTCTGAGGAACGTCATCGAGTGATGACACAGGCATTTGAATCAAATGATTATGATGCATGGAAAGAACAAATGGAAGGTCGTGGTCGTGCAACAGAAGTAGTGACAGCAGATAATTTTACACAGTTCAAAGAAGCTCATCAGTTGGCACTAGAAGGAAAAACGGATGAGGCAAATGCACTCAGAGAAGAACTGGGACTTCGTACAAGTAACGGAGAAAAAGGTGGTCATGGTTATGGCAAGGGTGAGGGAAAAGGTCGTGGAAATGGTGAAAACCGTGGACAAAATAAAGGTGGACATTTTGTCGACGCTAATGGTGACGGAACATGTGACAATATGAATTAATTGTCTTATAATTAAGAGAAGATACATAAAGTACAGTAGGGGACTCTATAGAGTCCCCTATAGAGTACTCTACGTATAACAAGTTAAAACTCTCATCTCTTGGCATAAGATCATTAAATATAATTATGAACAAAAAAATATTAGGAACACTATTTATCGCAAGCATTGCAATTATTATTACCGGTTGCACAACGTCGCAACAAGAGACACAAGAACCTCAGGCGCAAAATATAATAAAGATGGATGAGGGGTATATTGTAGATCCGAGTGACAATGTGCATTCGCGAGATCTATTGGAAAATATTGAAAAAGGAGAATTGAGTGAAGAAGAAAAAAATGGTCTCATTCTCATGCGAGAAGAGGAAAAATTGGCTCATGATGTATATACAGTGTTATATGAAAAATGGGGTCAGAAAACTTTCAATAATATTGCACGCAGTGAACAAACACACACAGACACGGTAAAGGTATTATTGGATAAATATGATGTCAAAGATCCAGTAGTAGATAATACAATTGGTGTGTTTACGTCTCCCCAAATGCAGAGTTTGTATGATGATCTTGTCGCACAGGGTAACAAATCTCTTACAGATGCTCTAACTGTTGGTATTACAATTGAAGATCTAGACATTAAAGATCTGGATAAATTATTGCAAGAGACGGATAATGAAGACATACAAACTGCATATCAAAATTTGATAAAAGGTTCGCGTAATCATATGAGAGCATTTGAACGTCAATTAGAGAAAAATGGACAGTCATATGATCCACAATATATTACTGAAGAAATGTATGAGCAAATTATTACAGGCGATCAAGAACGTGGAGGTGTTGACGCAACGGGAAAAAATATGCAAACTGAAGATGAAGTAATGCGAGGTCCAGGAATGAGACAAGGCTCAGGTATGCATCGTAATCCTGGTAGCTCAGGTACGCAAGAGCAGTTATAAAATTATAATTTTATGAAAAGAATAATTATTTTGAGTATATTTTTGTTATTTCCACTCGTGTCATTTGCACAGTGGGATGATTGTCCGCATGGCAAAACTGATGATAGCTGTGAATATCCAGGTGAATGTGGGAGATATGTGGATACAGATAATGATGCAATCTGTGATCACTCACAAACAGATCCTGTGCAACAATCTGCAAGCACAGATGTTGTAATGACTAGTAGTGCTGTAGATAATTCTGCAGATCAAGTTACAACAACAAAAGAACAGACAAAATATCCACTTTTTATGACAATCGTAGTCATTAGTCTCTTATATATCATTACATATAGCTTGGCACAAAATAAAAAGATCTCGATGCTCACACATAAAAAAATCTGGAACAGTGTGCTTACTGTATCATTTGCAGCAACAATTATATTGAGCATCATTTTGATCATACGTGTTAATTTAGGATATTCACTCA
>JAOZUJ010000135.1 GCA_029938745.1 Candidatus Moraniibacteriota bacterium | reverse complement strand
CATCAGGCTTTGGAGAAATAAGCACAGATTCAATTACATTTCCATCTTTAAGTTCAAATAATGCTTTTATAGCCCTCTTATCACCTGACACGACAACTTCTTTTACAGTAAATGGATAGATATCCAGTTTTTCACTCAATATTTCCCTCAGATCTTTTGAAATTGTTGTAATTTCATCAAAACTCCTCACGCCATCATAAAAAACAGACTTCGTAATTTGTTTAAAACGAAATGCCGGTTGATTTTCTTCTTCTAAAATTTTCTCAAGTTTGATGTGATCCATAAATATATAATTTGTCATTGCGAGCAAAAACCACCTTATTTATAATCTGCGAAGCAATCTTGTAAAGTTTATATATGTCTTATCGAGATTGCTTCGTCGCAAGCTCCTCGCAATGACGCTATTATTTTAACAATGTATTACCAGATGGAGTTAATTTTACTTGATGTTCTTCAAATGTAATTATATCATTATCTGTATCAAAAGTAGTTTGAACTAAAAGGCCTTTTTTTGTTTCATCTGAAAAGTATTGATCAAATACAAAATTACCCAAAGAATAATAAATTGTCTTCCCTTTATAAACCTCACTCTCCTGTACGACATGTGGATGTGACCCGATGATCACGTCTGCACCTACATCAATGAACTGATGTGCGATGTTTTGCTCATTTTCACGTGATTGTGTTTTATACTCTTCACCCCAGTGCGTGTACACAACAACAAAATCTGACTCATCTGTTACGCTTTTTATATCCTCCAACGTATGTGATAATGCATTTTTTGTAAATTGATTATAATTCACAAATGCAATTTTTACGCCATCAAAATCCTGTATAAAATATTTTTGCTCATCTTCTACACCTGTATCTCCAAAATAATGCACACCTCCTGCACGGACAGACTCTTTTGTTTGTTCAATTCCTTCTGTTCCAAAATTACCGATATGATTATTACCCAGATTAACAACGCAAAAATTATTATCCTTCAGTGTCTGTACGACAGCTGTATCAAATGTAAATCGATAATTGTCTGGTGACCCAAATTCTGAACCAATAGACACTGAATCATTATCTGTCACTGGACCTTCAAGATTTGCAACAACACAATCACTTGCATCAAACAACTCTTTCATGTCAACGACAGCATAGTCATACCCCCTAGACTCATTTGTTTGTCGGATATACCGATCAAACATCATATCACCACCAAAAAGAATCTTCACAGGGTTTTTACTCTCACGACTATCAACTTCATCAGCCACAATCGTTGGCACATTCACATCTTTTTGTACTAGTTGCTTATTTAGATTATTTGATACACTCAATACCATCTCTGGTTGCACACTATGAAAAGCAAAAAATGCCAAAAATATTCCAGTAAGTGAAAGTGCAAATATAGTAATAATAATTTTATTCATTAGAAAGAGTATACCATAATTTATATACTTTTACTACATTATAACAAACAAAAAAACTGCTCACCCAGAGACAGTTTTTTTGAAAGATTGTTTGTCTTTTTAGACTGTTGGATTTTGTGGTGGTGTCTCCTGTGTTGGAGTTGGAGTTGGGTTTTGTGGTGGAATATTTCCACTTTCACTTTCACCAGCCGTTTTTAGATGTTTTGCATTACCAAACGCTAACATTAAGAAAAAGATTGGTGATAAAAATATCAATCCAAGAGTATAACCAATTCCTTTACCAAAGGACTTGCTCAAACCAATGTACATCAAAATCATGATAACAAAGTTAACGAATGGAATAAACATTAGAAATAACCACCAACCTGGCTTTCCTGAAATCTCCAATAATACCCACGTGTTATAGAATGGAATCAAAGACTTCCATCCTTTTTCCCCTGCTTTTGTAAAAATTTTCCAGAATGCTACAATCATAATTGCAAGCATGCCAAACACAAAAATAAACCATACTATACCCAAGCCAGCCATCATAGCAACTTCTCCACCAGTTGGTGCACTCGTAGCATAATAATCATCCATTGGCATTCCTTCCATTTCCATATAAAGTTCTGACACAGGCATGCCATCCATGTCCATTTGTCCCTCATTAATTAACTCTGGTACGGGCATTG
>JAOZUJ010000047.1:5448-7487 GCA_029938745.1 Candidatus Moraniibacteriota bacterium | reverse complement strand
TGCAGTATATTTACTTCTCATTGTAACACTCAATTTATAACAATATCGATTACGCGTTTTACATCGACGAAATACCACTTCACACAGCCACACAATACCAATTACACAAGTGAACACGAGTGGATAGATCACAACACCAACAAATCCCGGCACAGACAAAAATGACACAATCAAATCAAAACGCACAATCACATCACCAACAAAAAATATCATTCCGATACTCAAAAGAAAAATAGTATATTTTGTATATAACAAGATCTTTTGCAAAATATAATATGGCAAATATGCAATACACGCAATCAACCCAACACCAACTAATCGTAAAATAATCAAATGATCTCCACCTATCACAATAATATGTAAATCTAAAACTGTATACACAATTCCAATAATAAACGTCAAAGCAACTATCATTACTCCACTATTTTTTATTATTGTAATCGATTGTTTGTCCCCCATTATATTTTAATAAACTACCCCGCACATTCAACTCTGTGCCCGGTGTTCATTTGTAAAGACCCTAACATGTCTGTCATATTACCCCACTCATCAGTGCCAATATTTTTTACTGTCATCTGAATTCCCATATCACTATCTGCAACCTTCCAATACAATCGCCGCTCATATGGAGCAGCAAATGCCAAATAATAAACAACTGTATTATTTTCTGGTACAAGAAGCTTTTCAGCAGTTGGTTCCATCTGTGCCAATGGAAATTCTTTTTTGTATTGCGCCTTGAAAAAGTCATCAACATTCATTCCGCTTGCATCTACTGCTTGTATTTTTGTCTCTACACCATCACTCCCCTTCAAAATAACAGTATCTGACATATTGGTCATGCCATTGTTTGACCATGCAATCGGATAATACAATTCATAATTATGCGCACAATTCCAATATTCAATTGCATTTTGTGCAAAAACATTATCCATTGCATAATAATCACTATAAAGAGCATCATAATCAATGTCTTCCTCGCCTTGCCCCATGCTAAATAATGCAGAGTCATCATATGCAACATCCTGCGATGTAAATGTTTTTATATTTTTTGCAATTTTGTCCATATCTACAATCGCCTGTGTAGAAATATCTGCTGGCGGAATTCCATTAAGATGTGAATACACAAACAAATAGAAGTCATTCTCTCCTACAATTTCACCATACAAAGCCTCATCCAAAATCCCCTCAGCAACAGCCTCATCCCAACTCTCAGTAATATAAACAGAGATTGTAAATAAATGTACATGACCCGGCACTTCTGTATCAGATACAACCTCTTGCGTCGGTAAATAAAAATCAACTTGTGCAACATTAAAGTCACCACCCAGCACAATTTCTTTTGCAACATACTCCTGCCATGCAGGTGTCATTGATAAGGCAAATCCAAATTCTTTATTTGTATATATTTTTTCTTCTACAACTTCTTTTGCAACAGGGACACTTTCCTTTATTTGTTGAACCTGTACGACAGGCTCTGCCGGAACTGTCACAGCACTAGGTGGAGAAGTGCTTCTATTGTTCATATACCAATACCCCACACCTGAGCCGACCCCGAGAATAATAGCACCAAGAAAAATAATAACTGCAACTGTGACCACGATCCATATTGTTGTATTTTTATTCATTGCTTTTTATTAATTTTTAATTTATCAAACCAATACTTTTATTATATTCTATTTTACATTTAACGTAAAATTTTTTATTACATAAAAAAATAACCACACAATCCATTACGATCATTTGTCTTTTTAATACAAGACTTTTTGTTTATAATGAGAACATTTTTTTACGTCGAGGTGAAAGTGTCCAATTTGCTATCAAAACATACAACAGCACTGATGTGACCCATATCCAAAACGATGTATTATTTTGACTTTGAGCGCCCAGCACTTCCCCGCCATCAGACGCATGTGCATCTGCAATAATTTTTAGTCCACTGTCTTCTTCGCTATCTTGTACATATGCAAAACTACTCGCAACAACGGCCATTTGAATAGATTCTTTATTGCTGTCCACTTCATCATCTAATAGATCTATTC
>JAOZUJ010000047.1:3549-5348 GCA_029938745.1 Candidatus Moraniibacteriota bacterium | reverse complement strand
GCCATTTGAATAGATTCTTTATTGCTGTCCACTTCATCATCTAATAGATCTATTCCAAATGCAGATGCTTTAAAACTATATTCACTTGGATTTATACCATCATTTATAATGATCGCATAATCAATGATCATTGCCTCACCTACTGCGAGATATCCTATATCATCCCATTCATATTCAACTATTGTTGACCCTGTCGCATCCTTAATTTTATCTTGTAATTCAATTTCATATATTGGACTATCTCCCGTATTTTCCATGACAACACGATGTACTACCATATCACCTGATTGTACTGTGCCAACAATATTGCTCGTACGACTTAACGCTAGATTGGGATGAATTTCTAAGTCATCCATGTAATCATAATTAAACGCATTGGCATTTGTGCTAGCAGAGTCTCCAGCAACCTCGACTACCGCAACATTTGTCTGATCAGATGCATAATTATTATCCAGCTCTACCTCTGCTGTATCTGTGCGTACACCAGCAACACTGCGAACAATTCCCTGATTTATTACATCAGTATTTATTGTTGCTGCAACAGTAAATGTTCTTGATTCCCCTGAAGCAATGCCCTCTAAATTCCATACAAGATCACCACTGCTACCAGATGGTGACTTACCACTTGTATCAGTTTCATATGTCATTTCTTTTGGCAAAGTCACCATGACTTCCACAGATTCAGCTGCGGCCTCCCCAGTGTTTTGATATGTTACAGTATATTGCAATTTCTCCCCAGCTGTGGCAACATCTTTTCCATCATCAATTGCCACTATCATATCAGGATATGCAAACACAGTGTCGCCTGTCCATTCACCCATAATATTGACAACACTGAACATCCAATTATTGCCGACAATATTATTATTCACAAAGTTAAAAATATTTGCCCACGCAATTGCATCGCCTGTTGATATATCTGCATCACCACTATTACCGCTTGCTGTGTTACCACCAGTATTTGCTTGTACATTTACATTATTTTGAATATTTGCACTGTTATTATTATGGATACTTAGTGCGCCAGAGCCAAACATGCCACCCACTGAATCAAATACATAACTAAAGACTGTTTGAAATCCACCGTCATCATTCCAATGCACAATATTTCCACTCCATGAACCCATATTATTGATCATAAGGAAAAACCAATTACTTCCAACAATATTTGTATTCACAATATCAACAATATTTACAGAAGCAAGTGCATCTCCCGTAGTAATAATTGCATTGCCACCATTTCCCTGAGCAATATTATTTCCTGTATTCACATCTGCAGTTGCATCATTATCAATATCAGCAATATTTTCATTTACAATTTCTACATTAGAATAACCAAAATCCTGACCACCTTCCAACAACCCTACCCCCGGCACAATAAGGTCACCAGTCCAAAGTCCAAACACATTGATCACCGCAAAGATCCAATTATTACCCACAAGATTTTGATTGACCAAATTCACAACATTCGCACCAGCAACTGCATCTCCAGTATCAATACTTACGTCACCACCATTATTATTAGTTATATTATTTCCTGTGTTAGTACTAGCAATCACAGTGTTTGTAATATTTGCTGTATTTTCATTATAAATATCAAGTAAAACATTCAACGAAGTCTCATCTGCATTTTTCAGTAAGTCAACAAAATATTCAAAGAGATTAATATCCTCTTCATACAAACCTTGTATATCATAAATGAGTTGCATCCAATTTTCTCCAACAATATTACTATTGATATTATTGAGTATATTTACAACACTTTGCGCATCACCTGTGTCAATTTCTGCTACTACTTC
>JAOZUJ010000047.1:0-3449 GCA_029938745.1 Candidatus Moraniibacteriota bacterium | reverse complement strand
GCCTCTGAACAATCTTCCCTTTCTTCACATTGCGACTCGTCTATTTCTTGTCCATCTATGTACGCACATAATACAGAATTCTCATCATCCCCTTGCCCAGCATCGGATGGTGCTAGATCTTCAATACATTCTATCAAGCCTAATTCCAAACAATTTTTTATATTATCACATTGCAATTCATCTATTTCCTGCTCATCAATATCTGTACATAATAATAGTTCATCATCAGTCGTGCCATTATTACTCGCCTCATTGTCTCCGCTATTAGACTCAGCACTTGCATCAACTATCACTTCTGTATCATTAATACTTTCAATAATGATTTCAGGACATCCATCACCACAATCTTCACCTTGCTCTGTATCAGATAGTTCAAGATCTTCATCCATTACTTCAATGCTATCACCCTCATTTGTAGCAGATCTATCTACGTCACCTGCATCCTCCTTTGTCTCGCCATAGTCTTTCCTTGTCTCGCCATAGCTTTCAGCGTCGGCGGAATCGTCGGCGGAATCTTCTTCCACCTCTTCGACCTCTTCATCTAGACCTTCTTCTTCATCTGCATCATTCTCCTCTGTCTCGCCAGAGTTTTCAGCGTCGGTGGAATTTTCTTCATCATCTGATTCATCTTCTTGAGTCTCTTCCTCCACATCTTCGTCATCCTCGTCATCTTCCTGAACTTCTTCCACCGTATCAGTATCATCTGACCCACCACTCTCAGCAACAGCAAGTGACATCGGAACCATACATTGATAAAATGCCAAACTAAAGATCACAACAAATGTTAAGAATACATCCCAAATATTTGACACATCCACTATGGGATCTTTTTTCTTATACCTGCTACTTTTTTTATATTGTTTTTTCATATATTTATGATCAAACAAATTATGCTGTATTTTTCATCACTGCAACTGAATTGCTAACAAGCCACTATTATCAATTCACTCACAACGATGTTATTTTCCTAGACTGCGGGAGAGCGTCCGGACCGCTCTCCCGACAATCTATATTACGTACTATTTATAATTCATTAACTTGACGGTGCAGGCGTAGGTGCAGCATTTACTTTTACTACACTAACTCCAGTAGTTTGCCATGCTCCAGCAGTTACACTTGCATTGCCTGTAGTAATCTTACCAGCTCCCGTTGTTGCTCCAGACACTTTAATTGTAGGAATACAACTTGACATCATTAATGAGCCGTTCACTTCTACTCCTTTATTGTCATTTGCATTGTTGTAACCAGTGTTTGCGCGCGCATTCATTTTAGCGACTTGTGCTGCGAAGTTACTGTTACGAACAGATACACTACCATTAAATGGTGCCCATGGTGTACCAACTTCTACTGTATTGAATCCTGCCTGCTGGGTCAATTCTGCCCTAGTTGTTGCATTTCCAGTATCAATTTTACCAAGTCCCCAATTACCACTTGCATTGTTGTAACCAGTGTTTGCGTTCGCATTTACTTCAGCGCCTTGTATTGAACCATTAAAATTTGTAACATCTACACTTGGACAACACCGCTTCATATGATGTTGACTTGGACAACACCCATCAGCAGAAGCAGTGAGTGCAAAGGCAAACAAAAAGACTGGGATGATCATTAATAACTTTTTCATAAACATAGTATTAAAATAAATTATAATTAAACAACTTACGTGGAACTACATATTATTCTACAATCGACCAATGACATTTTATATTTATGTCTATAGTGATAATATGAATCGCATCACCAATGTGATACTTTTTTAATTTTCACGTTAGTTCCATAAAAACTAAAAAACCAACGTGTGACCGCTAAAAACTATTAGCTAACACACGTTGGCTTTCTACATGACCGAGTTTAATTTTCTGCACGAGAACAAAAAACATACTCACCCGTAATTAATGCTACTTAACAAAACAGAAACATTAACAAAACCTATTGTCTATTTTTATTTTTATTTTTTAATAATTCTACAAGAGTTGTAATAAATACAAATAGCCCTTGTGTAATTAATATTACCATTACATGATATTTCTTGTCAAGAAATATACACGAAGTTATCCACAGCTTATCCACAATTATATAAAATAAAGAAAGTTTGGAGCATGCTCCAAACTTTCACTGGTTTACGATACATGTCGACAAATTGCTGCTGCAAGATCAACACCATCCACTGGCTTGTACAACACCTCATTGATGCCAGCTTCTGTTATATCAGATTTCTTTTGTGCATCAAGATGTCCAGTGCACAAAATAATCGGGGTGATTAGATCAACTTTCCTTATCATCTTCGCTAATGCTATACCATTAAGTTTTGGCATGCTTAAATCGGTTATGATACAGTCAATTAAATCCCGATGTGTGATGTAATAATCAAACGCCTCACATGGAAAATTATTTACATGTGTTTTGTAGCCAAATCCTTTCAACGTTTCTTCGAATAATACAGTGTTTGTGATCTCATCATCTACGAGCAGGATCGTTCCCGTGCCACAAACAGTACCAGGTTCACAAATTTTAATCTCTTCACTAGAACACTCCTTTTCTGTTTCTGTTATTGGCAAAAAGACCTCAAATCGCGTGCCTTCCCCAATTGTGCTATAGACAGCAATATCACCATCATTATCCATCACTATGCCATATGACACAGCAAGACCCATGCCAGTTCCCTTGCCAACATCTTTCGTCGTAAAATGAGGATCAAATATCCTATCAATCACTTCATCCGTTATGCCGCAGCCATCATCTTCGATGACAATTTTTACAAAATCACCCGCACTAATATGCGGAAAAAGTGAAGCCTCTGCAGATGTCAAACACACATCTTGCAAATCAATGTTTATCATTCCAACATTATTTACATCAGTGCACTGAATTGCATGTGCTGCATTCACACACAAATTCATCAGCAACTGATGGATTTGTGTGACATCTGCCAGCACACCTCCCTTTGATGTCGTGACAATTTTAAACTCAATGGTCGACGGAATCGTCGCACTCAATAATTCAACAACCTCTGTGGCCACATCATTAACCCGTAGTACAGATTTGTCTTGGCTTTGACCAGTGCGACAAAAGGTTAGCAATTGACTAATTAATTTTTGTGCACGCTTAGATGCACCAAACACCACATCAATATCATCAATGACCTTTTGTTCTGTAGATTTCATCTTGGCTAACTGAGCAAAGCCCATAATTCCAGTAAGAATATTATTGAAATCATGTGCAATTCCTCCCACTAACGTGCCAAGTGATTCCATCTTTTGTGCTCGCATGATTCTACGATTGAGAATTTTTTGTTCACCTTGTAAGCGCACCTCCTCTGTCATATCTTTTAAGAAAACAAGTCGTGTTCTTTTTGTGTTTTGTCTATTCTTCACAAAAATAACTCTTGCATATTTTTTGTCTTCTTCCGCACCACTGATCGTTATACAAAATTCCTCTCGTGCTCTTTCACA
>JAOZUJ010000046.1 GCA_029938745.1 Candidatus Moraniibacteriota bacterium | reverse complement strand
CAGAGAAATCCGTTACTCTCCCACCCAATATGCCGTCCTGTGCTCTAGATAATCTCTCTTGTGCTGGAAATAACATTTTTGTCATTTTTTTATTTTCAAATGTTCTGCTTTCTATACGTTGATTTATTTTTGAAAAATGCAACACCGTGCCCAAAACTGAAATGAGTAATACGATAATAGCAGTAATAAACATGATGCTATATCTATAGCCTGTCCGAGTTTTTCTCATTACGAAAAAACTAGATACGCCAGCTACTCCCACTAAGCCCAACCAAAGATACGGAGTTGTCTGCATCAACAATCTCAAATATGGCCCAACCCCGAGCTTCAACAAAAAAATAGGACGAATATCTAAAATATTTAACAAAAGAAGCGAAAAGCTTACAGCACCAAAAAACACAATGACGCCCCAAACAATCCAAAAAATATAATTTTTCCAATGTAATTGAAAATGCGTTTTTGGGACAATTGCATCTTTCTTGATCTTTTCCAATATGTCTTCTGAGTGTTTTTTATCCTTCATGTATCTATCTATTATTTACTAAATAACTTTTTTACTTGTAAGTTTTTTTGTAATATCTTTTTACCACGATTAATCAGTGAAGCAACTGTTCCTTTTGGTAATTGCAAGATATCCATGATCTCAGAATATTCTCTTTCTTCCAAAAACCGTAAAATCAAAACTTCCCTATACTTGTATGGCAATTCATTAATTGAGTCATGTAAGACTTGTATTGCCTCTTGTGTTACAATATCTCTTTCTATGTCCATATCCGACATTAGCCTATCAGACAAATCTTCTATGTCTGCTTGAGATTGTTGTGGTCTAGCTCCTTTTTTGCGTATTTCGTCAATTACATGATTGCGAGTAATTCTATAGATCCACGTAGAAAATTCAAAAGAATCGTCATAGTCATTTATATTTTTATATATTTTTATAAAAACTTCTTGTAATATGTCTTCAATGTCTTCTTGTGCAAAATATGATGTTCTCCGAACAAAAGCAAAAAGCCGATTCCAATATCGATCAACAATCACACTGAAAGCATCAGGATTTTGTTGCACTAATATTACTAATTCTTTATCAGAAATATCTTCACTATAATTCATTTTCTATATATAAAAATCTCATAACCCTACATCATATAATACGCATATAAATCAAAAAGTTTGCAACATTATAGATATTATCCAATGAACCTGCCGTATTTTCATCATTTGCACATTCATTGAATATATTGTAACTTACAATATCCGCATATTCTTTTTGAAAATGATCGACATTCTGTGTATTTATTACATTTTTTTTACAATTCCTCTTCCAATTTCAGTTCAGCAGCGTTCGAACCTCATCCCATAGAGCCAACTATGCAAGCAATTTTCGAACAAATTTAAAAGCGATATTCCTGTATAGAAATACCACTTTTTTGTTTGTAGAACGAGTTTTGTTACATGTTGATGAGCAAATAGCTCACTTCGTCCCCATCAATCCACCAGCGTGAATCATCATCTGCCGGTGGCATACCAGTTACATTCTCAACAACAACTGAGATACGAGCCTTGACTTCCGAGATCTTTTCATTAGATTGTTTTTTTGTTCTCACAAAAATATTCAGAGTAGATTCTGGTGAATATTTAAAGCTAGGACTCCACGCACTTCCACCATTAATGAGTTCATACCTGTGAAGATCATCGTTATCGGGACCAAAAATATCACACTGGGAAATGTTCGTATGGAATTCCAATTGAGTATGGAATTCTTCTGTACACCATTCCAGTTTTACCATTTTACTCCCATATTCTTCACGGGAATGTTCTGCCGCATTTACTGCACAGATGGAAAAAAGAATGGAACAAGCGATTACAGTAATAATAGAAACGTTTTTCATGATTAACTCTCTCTTGGAATTTGAAAATAACTACTATACTATATGTATACATACCTCATTGGCATGACTATATACTATAGAATATATATCTATATTTGTCAATACCTTAAAAATAGCTTATTTTCTAGATATTTTGAGTTATTTTTGTTCGAACTTCCTCCCATAGAGCTAGCGCTTGTGCGTATGCACTGTGGACAGGCATAGGACCAATTAATATTTTATACTTTTTATAATACAAAAAAAACGACCTCGCTCATTATGAGTAGGCCGTTTTATAAAAATTTCCTTTTGTCTGAGATTGTACAGGATTACTTGATCCTCAGCGTTTTTTTCTTCTGAGGACAAATCTTGGGAACTGGTTTTGGAATTGCCACAGTCGCATGGAGTTTTTACCATCTCCATTAAACATAACGAATTCTGAACCATTATGCCTATCATAACCCCACCACAAAGTGCCATTTTTCAGCACTTTTTTGTAGCGGGCTGTTTTTTTTGTAGCTATTAAGCTATGTTTGTAATTGTTCAAACACAATTCGCTACACACAAAAATGATGTTCAACAATCTTTCGTGCCACAGTGTGTACACAATAATGATCATCAACAATGACGTACTAAAGTAGTTCAAATTCATTGGTCACCCCCACTAACTCGATTAATGTTGATATTTTACAACAACTAAATATAATACCCCATCCCAAAGACTTTGTCAACCCAAAAATCCAGCGTATTAACTCAAAAATTGTTCAAATCTCATTGCATAAAATTTGAGTTACATCTCGTCTAACCGAAGTTTCTTGCGCAGATCTTCACGTCTTGATGCATTGTCTGTTGTAAAAAATTCTACAACCTCATCTCTCTGCCCGCAGCGCATACGCACAAGTGTTGCAAGCTGGCATAGGGCCAGCTTTTTCATCATAGCTATTTGTAAATTGCAACTCATCAACTAAGTGTAGCGGCTCCCAAAATAGTGATTATAAAAATAGTCCAGTCATTAATTATGTGAGCACCTGTAGAAACCCAAATATTTTTTGTTTTAATATAAGCTAATGAAAGAATAAGTCTAGCACTACCTATAACAACTATACATTGAACAAAATTCCAATCATACATTGTTAAATGTACTAATCCAAACATGACAGCAGAAATTAGCCAAGCCCAAACAATTGACTTTTTTCGTGAAAGTTTCATCTTTGTACTAAACACATACATAAGTGCAAGAAATGGAAGAATTGTCATAACTTCTTCTCCAAATAGTGATGGAATTGTATTTATAAAGAAAGAAACTTGCTCTGATATTGTTAATTCACCTAATCCTGCAATTGCAGCATTTGTGTTCGTTCCCATTGTTAACTTAACAACTGTTGCAATTGCAACAGAAACTACAATATTGATAGCAGCAAATAAAAACATTAACCCGACATCTTTCCCTCTCACCTTTCTAAAAATAGCTGTCCAATGTTTTTTAGCAACAATTGCAAGGCCTGCTAGAGGAATAGTAAAAAAGAGGATTGCTCGAATAAACGGTACATAACTATTGTTGTCCAGAAATTCGAACGGTGTCATAAAAACAACAAATCCAACTACAACCATAACCATCACAAATAACCATTGCAATCCAGTAATTTTTATTGGTAATCCATTATAAAATGGAAAATCATCATTTGGACGCTCAAACTTGTTGAATCTATCTCGAGAATCTTGTATGGAATCATTATTTAACATACTATTTTTTTATTCAATGTTTAATATTATTTATTATAACATTTATTATGTATCGTGCAATAAAACCGTTCGAACTCTGTCCCCTGCCCGCAGTGCATATGCACAAATGTTGCAGTCTGGCATATAGCGAACAAAAATATATACGTCAACATATTTTTTACGTAGCATGCTACGTAAAAAATACAAAAAATGTACATTTAAATATCCATTTAAATACCTATTTCTTTGCTGCTTTTATAAATTCCATGAATAGTGGGTGTGGTATTAGTGGTGTTGATTGAAATTCTGGATGGAATTGTGTTGCTAGATAAAACGGATGGACTTTTTTTGGTAATTCTGCGATTTCCATGAGCACACCATCTGGTGACATACCTGAAAATACAATTCCAGCGTCCTCTAGTTGTGTAATATATTCTGGATTTACTTCGTATCTGTGGCGATGTCTTTCTGATACTTCTTCTTTTTTGTAAGCTGCTCGTGCGATCGTCCCTTTCTTGATTTGAGCTGGATATGAGCCGAGTCGCATTGATCCGCCAAAGTCTTTTTTCTTTAGTTTCTCTTTTTGTTCTGGTAAAATATCTATTACTAAATTTTTTGCATTCTCAACGATTTCTGCAGTGTGTGCATCCTCAATACCAGCAACATGACGTGCAAATTCGATAACGGCAATTTGCATTCCATAACAAAGTCCAAAATATGGTATTTTATTTTTACGACAATATTGTGCAACATTAATTTTTCCTTCAATTCCACGAGAGCCAAAACCACCCGGTACAACAATCCCATCATAATCTTTGAGATCTTTCAGTTTACTTACATCTTTTTCATACACAGAGCTGTCTAGCCACGCTAATTCTGGTTTATAGCCATGATGATATGAAGCGTGCTTCAATGCCTCTATGACGCTAATATACGCATCTGAGAGCACAAAATCACCCGTTTCAAAGTATTTGCCAACAATACCAATCTTAACTGTTTTTGTTGCGTTATCTACTTTTTTTGTAAATTTTTTCCAATCGTCAAGATTGCGTTTACGCGCTTTGAGCCCTAATTTTTTCAATACAATATTACTGAGATTATCTTTTTCAAAATTAAGTGGTACGTGATAAATACTTTCTACATCTGGCGCACTAATTACACTATTTTTATCTACACTACAACTCCAAGAAATTTTTTCTTTTCTCTTTTCATCCATCGGCACTTCCGAGCGTGCTACTACAATATCTGCCTGTATACCAGCAGCATTCAATGTGCGAGATGCGTATTGCGTTGGTTTGGTTTTCATTTCACCAACTTTGCTTGGAAATGGCACATAACTAACCAAAACAAACAGAACATCTTTTGGATACTTTGTTTTGAGCATCCTAGCCGCTTCTAGAAACAATATATTTTGATATTCACCAATTGTACCCCCAATTTCCGTGATTGCTACTTCAGCATCCTCTTTGCGTGCTGCTTTTTCAATTCTACTAATAATCTCTAGTGGTATATGTGGCACAACTTCTACGCACTTGCCATTATAGCCACCTCTACGCTCTCTCTCGATTACAGATTGATATACACGACCTGTTGTCATATAATTTGCACTCGGTAATGTTGTTTCAAGAAATCTTTCATAGTTTCCCATATCTTGATCTGTTTCATCACCATCAGCAAGCACAAAAACCTCTCCGTGCTCTGTCGGATTCATCGTACCGGCATCAACATTGATGTATGGGTCAACTTTGAGCGCAGTCACCGAAAAACCTCGTGATTGTACGATTTTAGCAATAGAAGAAGTAGTTATCCCTTTTCCAACTCCACTCATCACTCCCCCAACTACAAATATATATTTTTTATTCTTCTTTTTTGCCATAGTGTTTTTAATTAATTATATTTTATCAAGACAAAGAGCTACTTCCCCCCAAGAAGAAGCAACTCTTATGTTGCTAGATTTTATTAATACATTATTTTGAAACAATTGTCACAATCACTCCTGCTGTCACACCATCACCATAGTCAATCACAATTTCTTGTGTTGTAAGTTCCTTAATCGGCGAAGCTAATACGATCATTGTCTCGTCAATTTCTACAGAATATTGTTCTCCAATTGCACCTGCGATGTCTTTCTTTGTTACAGAACCAAATAATTTATTGCCCTTCGCTTGCTCAGTAATCGTCACTTTTTTCTTATCAAGCTTTTTTGCAGTGTCTTGTGTTACTTTTTTCTTTTTTTCCTTTTCTTTTTCCTGTCGCGCTTGTGTTCGCTCCGCTTCTGCCATTGTTGATTTTGTCACAACTTTTGCAATACCTTGCGGAATCAAATTATTAAATGCAAAACCCTCTGATGCATTTACAATATCACCCTTCTTCCCCAACGTTTTATGGTCCTGTAATAATATTACTTTCATACTTTTGCTATTATACATTAGTTAATTTCTTCGTGCAAGAATCTTCATGAAATACATGCACCATGGTAAAATATGCAGTCAATGCTTTGAAAAAATCAATATCATTCTCTGCCTTTTCACTATACGGCAAAACAACACAAGTGCGCAAGTTTTTTTCAAGTGTTTCACTATAAACAAAAAGTAGATCTTTGTGTCGATATGAATGTGAATTTGCTTGTTTGCAAAATAGTGCATCTGGCAAATGTTCAAATTCTGATGTTTCGCCAACCTTATGATAAATTTCTTGCTTTTTAATATTAATAAATCGTAAACAAAATTGATCTGTATATGGTAACAGTTGCATTGCATTTTGAACTGCCTCACCACAATCTGCAGACTCCATATGTGACAAATCTGAAAAAATTTCATACATAATATCAGTACGTCTATTTACTTGTCCGATGTATGAATATGATTCTGATAATTCTTTTTGTGCTCGTGCAACGCTTTTTTGCAATCGCATACGCTCTTTGATCGTTTGAAATACTTGATAATCTCGCAAACGATAAATTGTAAAACTTACAACTCCAGCAATGAGTAATACAAGTGCTTCAGTTTCATCTTCCGTAAAAACCCAGAAACCTTGTGTAACCAAAAATGGTGTTGCAACAATGACGATAAATACGACGAGATAAATAAAAAACATGTACTTAATTAATCAAAAATTAAAGTGTCTTTAAATATTTTGCTAACTTTTCTTTTGTCTCGGGATGTTTGAGTCCCATCTGAATTGTCGCTTGTATAAAACCAAGCTTATCACCACAATCATATCTTTCACCATCAACCTCATGTCCATAAATAGCTTTTCCATCGTCAAGCATTCTCACAAACGCATTTGCCAATCGTATTTCCCCTTTATCATTAACTGATTCTTCCAATTTTTCAAATACCTCTGGTGTAATAATATATTTTCCAACAGCAACAAGATTTGACGGAGCATCCTCAGTTTTTGGTTTTTCTACAAATCTTTTTATTTCACATGTACGGCCCTCTTTGCACTTTGGATCAATAACCCCAAACTTATGTACATCTTCTGTATCCACCTGACACAGTGCAATAACTGGATCAGAATATTTTTCATGTACATCCATCAATTGTTTTATAGCAGGAACGTCACTATCAATCAAATCATCACCAAAAAGTACAGCAACTGATTCTCCTGGATATACGAGATGCTTCGCACAAAGAATTGCATGACCATCTCCAAGTGGCTCAGGTTGACGCACATATGAGAACTTTGCTAATTTTGCAATCTTACGAACTTCTTTGAGTGTATCTTGCTTGTGCTTTTCCACAAGTGTGCGCTCAAGCTCAAAAGAAATATCAAAATGATCTTCAATTGCACGTTTGCCACGTCCAGTGACAAATATGATTTCCTCAATGCCAGAGGCCACAGCCTCTTCTACAAGATATTGAATTACTGGCTTATCAACGACTGGCAGCATTTCTTTTGGTTGCGCTTTTGTTGCTGGTAAAAATCGTGTACCAAATCCTGCTACGGGTAAAATTGCA
>JAOZUJ010000134.1 GCA_029938745.1 Candidatus Moraniibacteriota bacterium | reverse complement strand
TGCAATCCTGTCTTTAATAGACCCACTCGGATTTTGTCCTTCCAATTTTGCAAAGATCTTTACATTTTTATTTGTGTGCATATTGTTGATACGAATCATCGGTGTATTTCCTATCATATCTATTACATTGTTGTAGATCATAACTTTAATTTTAAATTATAAATTTCAAATTTTAATTGAATGTTTAAATGATTTAATAAATTAAAAAACTCTCACTAATATTGAGAGTTATTTGTTTCTTATTTTATCAACAATAAAAAATCAACAACTCTCACAGTAAGAGCTGCAACAACAATTCATGCTGTTTTTATGTATCTTTATCATACTCATATAATAACATCTTTTTATATCGCTGTGTAGTGGACGGTCATGACCGTCCACTACTGGTATAATTTAATTTTTTGCGTTAGTATACAAGATATGATCACAAAGATTCCGCAAGAAGTAAAACAAGTTTTACAAGCACTAACAGATGCTGATTTTGAGGCGTACATCGTTGGCGGTTGTGTGCGTGACCTTACCGTAGACCGTACACCAAAAGACTGGGATATTACAACAAACGCTCATCCAGAACAAGTACAAGAATTATTTCCGGATAGTTTTTATGAAAATGACTTTGGCACTGTTGGTGTAAAAGTTGATCCATTCCTGACTGTTGGCAAAAAAGATCGAGAACATGACATTGTTGAGGTAACAACATATCGCATTGAATCAACGTATTCTGACAATAGGCGCCCTGATGAAGTTGAATTTGCAAAAACCCTTGAAGAAGATTTATCTCGCAGAGACTTTACGATGAATGCGTTGGCATTGGATATTCAAAACAATTTAATTGATCCATTTGATGGTCAAAATGATATAAAAAAACAACTTATCAAAGCAGTGGGCGATCCAGCTGAACGATTTGATGAAGATGCTCTCCGCATGATGCGCGCTGTAAGATTTGCGTCTGAACTTAATTTTACAATTGAAGACGAAACTTTTGATGCCATAAAAACAAAAAATTCTCTAATAAATAATATTTCTATAGAAAGAGTGCGTGATGAATTTGTAAAAATTATATTGAGTGATTATCCAAGACACGGAATTCAAATGCTTCACGATACTAAATTATTGTCACATTTCTTACCAGAGCTCGAGCTAGGAATTGATGTAGAGCAAAATCATCACCACACATTAACTGTGTGGGAACATAATCTCCAGGCACTGGACAAATGTCCAAGTAAGACATTAGAAGTGCGACTTGCAACACTGTTTCATGACATTGGAAAGCCCGAATCAAAACAGGGAAAAGATCGTGATTGTACTTTTTACAATCATGAGTATATCAGCGCACGCATCACAAAAGTTATCATGAATCGCCTAAAATTCTCCAAAAAAATTACTGACAGAACTGTGCTCTTGGTAAAAAATCATATGTTTTATTATAATGTTGACGAAGTAACAGAAACAGCAGTGCGACGTTTGATCAAAAAAGTTGGTCTAGAAAATATGAAAGATTTAATGGACGTACGCATTGGAGATAGACTTGGATCTGGCACACCAAAAGCAAAGCCATACAAGTTACGTCATTTTGAATACATGGTAGACAAAGTTTCCAATGACCCTATAAATGTAAAGATGCTCAAGCTCAATGGTGACATCATGATAAAAGACCTGGATTTTACACCAGGACCACAAATTGGTGCAATCTTAAATGTTCTCCTCGCCGAAACAATCGAGGATCCTACAAAAAATACATTGAAGTTTTTATCACAGCGTGCACTCTTGCTCAAAAATGAAAACCTTGATACACTACAAAATCTTGCAAAAGATAAAATTCAAGAAAAAAGAAAGGATGATGATGATAAAATTAAGGACAAGCATTGGGTGAAATAAGTCTAGTATATTAGTAATTGGTAAATTCTATGAAATTCACTATTGAAAACATCTCATCAAATCCTGTTGTGGCGCTTCGCAGAGCTGGTTATCAATATCAGCACAAAACCGATCAAGGTGAATTAAGTTTTGTGAATCCCCTCGCACGAGCGGGCTACCCACGATTTCATATGTACGTAAAAACTGAGGGTCGTACATTACATATTAGTTTTCATCTCGATCAAAAAAAACACACATATGGCAATGAAACACG
>JAOZUJ010000133.1 GCA_029938745.1 Candidatus Moraniibacteriota bacterium | reverse complement strand
GTAAAACAAAATTAAAAATAAAACAGAGAATTTGTATAGTATATACAAATTTTTTATTACGTAGCAGGTTTGAAATTAATGTGAAATAAAATATGCGTATTGCAATATTTACAAATAACTATTTACCAAATCCGTATGGTGTCAGCACATCAGTGGATGGTTTCCGACAGGCACTTACTGCAATGGGACATACGGTTTATATCTTTGCACCACAGTGGGGTGATGAAGTTATTGAAAATGAGGAAAATATTTATCGTTATCCGTCAATAAAGGCACCAATAAAAATTGATTTTTCACTTGTGATACCATATTCATCTCATATTGATAAAATAATAGATAATTTGGATATAGACGTTATTCATGCACAACATCCTAATCTATTAGGTATGGTAGCAAGTAAGTGGGCGACAAAAAAAGATGTGCCAATTGTTTTTACGTGGCATTCTCTTTATGACAGATACGCACACTATACTCCATTGATATCAGAAAAATTATCAGGACGATGGGCGGTAAAAAATGCTGTAGGATTTGCGATGGAGAGTGATTGGGTTATTGTCCCAACTGCATCAATTATTGATATTATTCATGACGCTGGCGTAGAACATACGAGGATTAGTCCAGTAGCATCTGGAGTTGATGAAAAATTGTTTGTTGAACCAAATGGAGAAATGATTAGAGAAAAATATAATATTACAGAAGATAAAATTGTGCTTGGCACAACAGCACGACTAACAGAAGAAAAGAATGTTATCTTTTTAGCTGAGGTAGTTGCAGAAATATTGCAAAAAAATAAAAATACAGTTTTTCTCTGTGGCGGTGAAGGTGATTTGCAAGACGAGATGGAAGAAATTTTTAAAAATAAAAATATAAGTGAGCAAGTAATCTTTGCAGGAAAAGTTGCACGCGAAGATGTAAAACATTATTTGGATGCAAATGATATATTTGTCTACGCATCAACATCAGAAACACAAGGGACAATCGTAACAGAGAACATGTACATAGGTAAACCAATCGTAGCAGTAGGAGAAAATGGCGTGGGTAGTCTAATAGAAAATGGTATCAATGGTATCTCTGTGTCAGAAGATAAAAAAGAATTTATTGAGGCAACGCAAAAATTACTCGATGATAAAAATTTACAAGAAGAAATAGGAAAAAATGCATATCACATTGCACGAGAAAAATACACAACAACAGCATGTGCACAAAATTTGTTAGATGTATATGAGAAAGCAATTGATTATTACAAAACAAAATAATACAAGATTCCTGATCTTTTTGAGGTAATGTTGATCCTATGGGATTGTGTTGTATACCGAATAGTATACTGTGAGGTTCGAACTTTTTTGTGCAATGATTAGTCCATCCTAGCAATATGTTGTATAATAAATGTGTAAAATAGAAATAAAATATAAAAATATGTTAAAGAATTATTTTGCATGCAAAAAGTTGTATCGAGGTACATTTGTTGCACTTGCACTTTTTTTGTTTTTGCTATGTACTCAGCCAGTATATGCAGGGTGGGAAGACCGTACAGATCCATCATGGTGGCCTGAGACGGGTTTTGGTGGTTCCTGGACCGGCACACAATGGAATGCTGGAACATTCGAGGTGCTTTTAATGTCAGATTCAGCGTTTGCGGGGGAACGACCAACAAAAGTGCGTGTAACACATAATACATCTCCAACATATCTTTCAATTAGGAATGTTGGTGGAAGCGTGGAGTTTGTTGGTGACAGTAGTTATGTTAGTGGTACAGAACTTGATTTGACATACTTGCCAGATGGAGATATTGGGCGATTATATTTTGGCGGAAGTGGCATTACAAAAATTGAATTTTATTTTGATAGTCTTGAAGACATTATCATCCCAGATCCAGATGCAACACAAATAAATGCACGTGTGAATGAAGGATATATGACAGTAACTTCTGGTGATATTAATGCTGCAGGTGCAGTAGAGACAAATGTAAATGTCACATTTCGCACAAGTAACGGTGATGCAATTTTTCCGACAGGCACAAGTATCTCAAATGCAGAAGGTCCAACATTTGACTTTGAACAATTTACGATTAGTAACACAACACAAACAGTTAAGCAAGAATTACCATACGTGGTCGGAGCAACAAAGTTAGGTGTGCCGGGCGTGTCGTTGGGTTTTACTGAACTTATTACAATGGAAATGGTAGTAAGTAGTGCATACGAAGGGATGGAACTAGACATCCTATATCAAAATGA
>JAOZUJ010000132.1 GCA_029938745.1 Candidatus Moraniibacteriota bacterium | reverse complement strand
TTATTAATTACAAACTATGAACTTTAATTTAATATTGTAACAATATAATGTTTAAAACGACATTATACCATTAAAAAATTTAAAACTCAATTAAAATTTAAAATTTAAAATTATACTTAATGTGCTTCTGCTGCCATCTTGAAAAATACCAAAGTCAGCATCGCAAATACCAACGCTTGGATAAATCCAACAAAAACCTCCAAAAACAAAAATGGCAATGGCACCAATAACGGTACTAATGCCAACATCACCAAAAGCAACACCTCTCCTGCAAAAATATTTCCAAATAAACGAAAAGAAAACGATATCATCTTCGCAAACTCAGAAATAATCTCCAAAATTCCTACAAAAGTACCAATAAAATATGGCTTTTTGAATGGACTAATAAAAAACTTTCCTGCATATTTTCTCATTCCAATTGCCGCGACACCCATTACTTGTGCTGCAATTACTGCAAAAATTGCGAGTGCAGCTGTCATATTGAGATCAGCACTTGGACTACGAATGAATGATACTAGCACCTCTTCGCCATGATGTATTTGATTGACGCCCACTGTACCCATGCCAGGCAAAAGTCCAATCCAATTTGAAAGAATGACGAATATAAAAATTGTTGCAACAATTGGAAAGAATTTTCTACTTTGCACCCTGTCACCCGTAACACTATCCACTAACCCAAGCAATCCTTCCAAAATAGTTTCTACAAAATTTTGAAATCCATGTGGAACAAGGGCTTGTTTTCTCGTAAAAAGAAAAGATCCTACAATGATCATAGTACTCACAACAATTGTCATCAAGAAAGTATTTGTAATTGGAAATTCTCCAATATACGTAATCACTTCTGGCACCAAAGAAATTGTTACGTCCATAATTATATCAAAACATTAATATCCCAAAAAAGCATTAAAAAAATACCTCACCTTCTTTTATGAATTTTGCATAATTTTTTGTGTCTTCTTATATACAAAATACGAAGATAACAGTATTGCAACAAAGATACCTAATAAAAGGAATATTGGCGTGCTATCAAACTTACGATCAAGTAGCCTACCGCCTAGGGCAAAACCAACAATTGGGATTGCTATAATATAGCCTAGCTCAAACGCCAATGAAAGTGCTGAAAAAACACTTTCGTTCTCTGTTTTTTTATCTTGCTTTTTTAACATACTTAATCATATAACCACTTTTAAAAAATGTCAACACATCAAAAAAAGAAAAAAGGATTACCTTGTTCGATTGCGATGCAAAAGAAAAAAGTAATCCTTATATAATAAGTAGTGGGCATGCATGTTGATGTTAGTCTTACAGGAGATCACCTAATCGCCCATGCGGGTTCAACAATTATTGCTGATGCATGCCCACACACCACATTGGTGATTTGTCAACAAATAATACACCATATTCATTATCTTGTCAATATTCTCAACTACTGTACAATGGTAGACAAGTACATAAAATTAGTGTACTATAGCTGGTTATAGTGTTACTGCACTACTCCATTAATATACTAATATATCAAACCATGAAACTGATCATAAATATTCCAGCATACAACGAAGCAAAAGTGATTGGCAAAACAATAAAAAATCTCTCTCGCTCTTTTGATGGCATTGATGACGTGCTTGTACAAGTTGTTGATGATGGTTCAAAAGATGGCACAGCAAAAATCGCACGTGATGCCGGTGCAGATATCGTCATATCACACACAACCAACAGACGACTTGGCGTTGTATTCAATACTGCTGTTGACAGCGCACTCACAAATGGCGCTGATATCATGGTAAATATTGATGCTGACGGTCAATTTGATGCAAATGAAATTCCATCACTTCTCAAACCAGTTCTCGATGGCAAAGCTGACATGACCGTCGGTGATAGATTCAAAAAAGGAAGTGCTGACGGAATTCCAAAAGCAAAAAATTTCCTCAACAAACTTGCAGCAAAAATAGTTAGTGTATTTCTTAATACCCAAATTGATGATCTCACGTGTGGTTTTCGTGCACATAATCGTGAAACACTACTACGATTAAATAAAGTATCTGGTTTTACATACACACAAGAGACAATTATTGATGCTATTGGCAAAAACCTCAAAATTATCTGGGTACCCGTAACAGTAAAATATTTTGAAGGTCGACAATCACGTATCGTAAAAAGTGTGTGGAAATTTGTGAATAATAGTGCAAAAATTATAATTAAAGCAATGCGCGATGTACGTCCAATGAAATTTTTTGGCATTC